>JAIXYF010000364.1 GCA_027490345.1 Novosphingobium sp. | reverse complement strand
TGGGACGATCCGGACAGGGCGATCGGGCATATCCAGTTCGATCCGTTCGAAAGCCCGTGGCGGCCGGCGGCAGTGAGGGCATCAGGGGCGGCGACGGCACCGATCAAGGCGGCTGCAACCGGGGCGGGCAGCCCTGCTCCGGCGCCAGTTTCCAGCGATTTCGATGCAGTGAGCGATCTGCGCGGCGCGGTGGATGCGCATGAGCGGGCGATCCTGGAGCACCATCTGGGGCGCAACCGCTATAACCAGCGGCAAACCGCGAAAGCGCTGGGGCTGACCTATGACCAGCTGCGCCACTGCCTGAAGAAGCACGGGCTGCTGGAGCGGGGCGAACCATGAATAGGGACAGGCCCTGTTTATTGCAGCCTTTTGCACCTCGCGCGCAAAACCTCTAACGCCGCGAGGCGATGCCCCTCACCCGCCTGACCTTGCGCGATTATCGCAATCATGCCGCCACGCGGCTGGAAGATACGGCGCGTTTCAACGTGCTGATCGGGGAGAACGGCGCAGGGAAAACCAATGTGCTGGAGGCGATCAGCCTGCTTTCGCCGGGGCGCGGCCTCAGGCGCGCCCAGGCGGCCGAAATTGCGGGCCGCGGCGGGGATGGCAGCTTTGCCGTGGCGGCAGAGCTGGAAGCGGGCGCAGTGGCGCTGGCCACATTCACCACGCCCGCCGCGCCGGGGCGGCGCATGGTGCGCATCAATGGCGCGGATGGCCCCGCCACGCGGCTGGGCGAATGGCTTTCGATCACCTGGCTGACGCCCGCGATGGACCGGCTGTTTGCCGAAAGCGCAGGCGCGCGTCGGCGATTTCTGGACCGGCTGGTGCTGGCGCTGGAACCGGGCCACGCGAAGCAGGCAAGCCGCTACGAGACCGCGCTGCGCGAGCGGAATCGGCTGCTGGAAGGGCCGGGCGAGCCTGATCCGCTCTGGCTTGACGGGATCGAGGCGGGGCTGGCCGAAGCGGGCGCGGAGCTGGCGCGGGCGCGCTCCGGGCTGGTGGCGGGGCTGTCGGCGGCGCTCGAAGCCTTGCCCGAGGCGCCGTTTGCGCGGCCCGCGCTGGCCTATCAGGCGGGCGGGCCGGTGGATGCGGACGCGCTGCGGGCGGCCTTGCGCGAAGGACGCCGGCGCGACCGGGCAGCCGGCCGCACGCTAACCGGGCCGCACCGCGATGATCTCGCCGTCACGCTGGCGGCCAAGCAGGCCCCTGCGGCGCTGTGTTCGACTGGTGAGCAGAAGGCGATGCTGATTGCCATCGTGCTGGCGCATGCCGCGCTGACAAGGGGCAAATTGACAGGGGGCAAACTGACAGGGGGCGCGCGGCCGCAAGTGCTGCTGCTGGACGAGATTGCCGCGCACCTCGATCCGCTGCGGCGCGCGGCGCTTTACGAGCGGCTGGGCGAGGCAGGCGCGCAAGTGTGGATGACGGGGACCGAACTGGCCCCGTTCGAACCGCTGGGCGCGGATGCGGCGGTGTGGCGCGTGGATGATGGGGGGGCGGTGCGGGTTTAGCCGGCATGCCCACCCCCGGCCCCTCCCGCAGGCGGGAGGGGAGGAAGTGCCTTAGTTGAAGACATCCACGTTCGAGGGATCGAGCGGATCGGGGCCGAACCGGTTGGAGCCCTGCGTACCCTTGAGGCACATGAACACGAACACGATGATGCTGCCGACATAAGGAATGAAGCCCAGCAGGATCATCCAGCCCGAGCGATCCTGATCGTGAAAACGGCGCACCTGCACCGCGATCGAGGGGATGATCGAGGCGAGCACCCAGAGGCCGAGAATGCCGAAGCCAAGCCAGAACAGCGGGCCTGACCCCTCACCGCTATTCCCCGCCGCAACGCCGCCTGCCAGCATCACCACAACGGCGCCGAACGCGACGAGCACCGAAAGCAGCGTGAACATCCAGTATTCGCGGCGGCACGAACGGCCCGAGAAATCGGCATAGCGCCGATAGGGCATGAGCATCCATTCCATCTGTGATTTTCCCCCTTCATGGCGCGCGGGCAGCGCGCCGACCCGGCGGGAATGAGCCATGAATGTGAGGGACTTGCAAGGAGATAGGTCCGCAATGGGCGGCGCGCGTCCCTTTTCGCAAGGCCCCCTCCTTGAAGGAGAGCGGGCTATTTGCGCGTGATCGCGGCCTTGAGCGCCTTGGCGACTTCGTCCTGCGTGGCGGCAACGATCTTGTTCACGCCTTCGGGATTGGGGTGGATGTGATCATCGAGCATCAGCGCATCGTTGCCGATCACGGCTTGCAGGAAGAAGGGAATGAGCGGCGCCTTGTGTTTCACGGCAAGCTCCGGGAAGATCGGATTGAAAGCGCTGACATAATCCTGCCCCATGTTGGGCGCGGCGAGCATGCCCGTCAGCATGGCCGGGATCTGGCGCTGTTCCAGTTCGGTAAGGATGGCATCGAGGTTGGCGCGGGTCTCTGCCGGTGGAAGTCCGCGCAGCATGTCATTCCCGCCGAGCCCGACCATGACGAGCGCAGGCTTCACTTTCTGGTTGTCGAGCGTGAAGGCCAGCCGCGCGCGGGCCGCCGCGGTGGTATCGCCCGAAACGCCCGCGTTCACCACGCGCGCTTGCACGCCGCTGGCACCCAGCGCGGCTTCAAGGCGAGGCGGATAGCCCTGACCGGGCGCAAGGCGGTATCCGGCGTAGAGGCTGTCTCCGAACGCGAGGATCACCGGGGCATCGGCGGGGATTTGCAAGGATGTGCTGGCCTGAGCGTTGGGCGCTTCCGGTGTCGGGGCGCTTTGCGAACAGGCAGCGAGGATCAGGACGAGGAGCGGCAGAAGGCGGCGCATGGGAATCCCCAAGGTTCAAAAGGGCAGGCGTGTTGCTTGATGCAACGGGTCTATGCCAAAGTCCGCTGGTGACAAGTCCTTCCCCCGGTTCGCCCGTCATTGACGCCCAGAATATCACGCTCAGCCTTGGCGAGGGCGAGGCGCGGGTGGACGTGCTGCGCGGGGTGAGCCTGCGCGTGATGCCGGGCGAGACAGTCGCGCTGCTGGGGCCATCGGGTTCGGGCAAAAGTTCGCTGCTGGCGGTGCTGGCAGGGCTGGAGCGCGCAGGCGGCGGCGCAATCAGCGTGGGGGGCCAGGATTTCATGGGCCTTTCCGAAGATGCGCTCGCCGCCGCGCGGCGCGGGCGGATCGGGGTGGTGCTGCAGGCGTTTCACTTGCTGCCGACGATGACCGCGCTGGAAAACGTGGCGACACCGCTGGAACTGGCGGGAATGCGCGAAGCGGGGCCGCAGGCGCGCGCCGCGCTGGAGGCAGTGGGCCTTGGCCACCGGCTGGAGCATTATCCGGCGCAGCTTTCGGGCGGAGAGCAGCAGCGCGTGGCGATTGCCCGTGCGCTGGCCCCCCGCCCCGCGCTGGTCTTTGCCGATGAGCCGACCGGCAATCTGGACCATGCCAATGGCGAGGCCGTGGCAGACCTGCTGTTTGCGCAAGTGGCGGGGGCAGGCGCAACGTTGCTGATGGTGACGCATGACGAGGCGCTTGCCGCGCGCTGCGGGCGGATCGTGCGGCTGGAAGACGGACGGATCATCGCGGACAGCGCGACGTGAGCCGTTGGGCGCAAGATTGGACTTTGGCGTGGCGCCTCGCCCGGCGGGGGCTGGACTGGCGCTTCCGGGGCCTGCGCCTGCTGATCGTGTGTCTTGTGCTGGGGACGGCGGCGCTTTCGGCTATCGGCACGCTGACCAGCGGGATCGAACGCGAACTGGCGGCGCGCGGGCAAGCCATGCTGGGCGGAGATCTGGAATTGACGCTGGCGGGGCGCGAAGCCGCGCCGGACGAACTGGCAGCGATGCGGGCACTGGGGGCGGTTTCGCAAGGTACGCGGCTGCAGGCGATGGCGCGCCGGGCCGAAAGCACAGACGATGCCGTGCCCGTGGGGCTGAAGGCGGTGGATGCGCGCTGGCCGCTCTATGGCGCGTTCACGGTGACAGGCGGGCGAAAGGCCGGTGCGCCCACCGGCATGACCGCGTGGATCGATCCCGGCGTGGGCGACCGGCTGGGCGTGAAAGCGGGCGACCGCCTGAAGATCGGGCAGGCCGAACTGGTGATCGGCGGCGTGATCGCGGGCGAGCCAGACCGCCTTTCCGAAGGCTTTGCGCTGGGGCCGACGGTGATCGTCAGCGAAGAGGCCCTCAAGGCATCGGGACTGGTGCAAGTGGGCAGCATGGCGCGGTGGAAATATCGGCTGCGGCTGCGCGCCGAGGCTGATCCGGCAGCACTGGCCAAGGATTTGAAGACGCGGTTTGCCAGCAGCGGCTTTCAGGTGCGCACGCGTGACAAGGCCTCGCCGGGGCTGGACCGGTTCGTTTCGCGCATGGGGCAGTTTCTGGTGCTGGTGGCACTGGCCGCGCTGGGGATTGCGGGCATCGGCATTGCGGGGGGCGTTTCCTCCTACCTCGAAATGCGGCGGGCGAGCATTGCGACGCTGAAGATTCTGGGTGCGCAATCTGGCGATATTGTGCGGATCTTCCTGCTGCAGATTGCGGCAGCGGCTGGGGCGGCGATTGCGCTGGGTCTGATGCTGGGCGTGGGCATCACGCCGCTGCTGGCGCGGGCGCTGGAAGGGCTGCTGCCGATCCCGCCGGGCTTTACCGTGGATGCGCCCGCGCTGGCAGTGGCGAGCGCTTATGGCCTGCTGATCGCGCTGACCTTTGCTGCGCCGCCTTTGCTGGACGCGCGGCGGGTGCCGGCGATGGCCTTGCTGCGCGCGCGGGTGGCGCCTGTGGGGGCCGGTTGGCGCGTGCCGCTGTGGGCGCTGCCGGTGGGGCTGGGGCTGAGCGGGATTGCGGGCCTTGCCGTGCTGACATCGCCGCAGCCGGTGCTGGCGGCGGGCTTTCTCGGCGGCGCGGCGGCGGTGTTTGCGGTGCTGGCGCTGATCGGGCGGGGGCTTTCATGGGGCGCGGCGCGGCTGCCCCGGCCTTCCCTCCCCCTGCTGCGCATGGCGCTGTGCAATCTGCACCGGCCCGGCGCGCAGACTTCGGCGCTGGTGGTGGCGCTGGGCTTTGCGCTGGCGGCCTTCGTGATGCTGGCAGCGGTGCAGACCAGCATCGACGCGAACATCGCGCAGCGCGTGCCCGAGCGGGCGCCGGATTACTTCGTGCTTGATGTGCCGGGGGGCGCTGGACAGGACACGTTCCGCGCGCTGGTGCGGCAAAAGGCGCCCGGCGCGGCGGTGCGTATGGTGCCGGCCATGCGCGGGGCGGTGTTGGCCTTCGGGCCACAGACGGCGATGACCGAGGTGGCGACGCTGAAGGAGATTCCCGAAAGTTCGTGGCTGCTGCGCGGCGACCGCGGGCTGACCTATGCCGACGAACTGCCGCAGGGCAACGTACTGACCGAAGGGCGCTGGTGGCCGCAGGACTATGCGGGCGAGCCGCTGGTTTCGGTCGACGCCGATCAGGCAAAAGCCATCGGGCTGAAGGTGGGCGACACGGTGCGGATCAGCCTGCTGGGCACCGAGCGCGAGGCGCGGGTGGCTTCGCTGCGGCGGATCGACTGGACCTCGTTCGGGTTCAACTATGGCCTCGTGTTCAGCCCCAATGCGCTGGCCGACGCGCCGCATACTTATGCCGCGACGATCACGCTCGCGGCGCCGGAAAAGCGCCAAGCAGTTCGCCGCGCGATCCTTTCGGGGCTGGTGAAGGCGCTGCCGGAAAGCTCGGTGATCGAGGTGGGGCCAGTGCTGGGGCAGGCGCGCGCGCTGCTGGGGCAGGTTGGCACGGCGATCTTTGCGGCCGCCAGCGTGGCGGTGCTGGCAGGCCTTGCCGTGCTGGCGGGCGCCATCGCAGCGGCGCGGGCGGCGCGGCAGTATGACAGTGTGATCCTGCGCGTGCTGGGCGCAAGCCGGGGGCAATTGCTGGCGCTGCTGGCGGCGGAGTATGCGCTGCTGTGCGCGGTGCTGGCCGCGGTGGCGCTGGCGCTGGGCGGGGGCACAGCGTGGCTGGTGATTGTGCAGTTGTTCGAATTCGAATGGGCGCCGGATTGGGGCCGCGTGTTTGGCGTACTGGCAGGCGGAGTCGCGCTGGTGATGGCACTGGCGGTAGCGGGTTCGCTTTCGGTGCTGCGCACCCGACCGGCGGAGGCTTTGCGGGCGCTTTAGCGGAAAACCTCTGCGCTCATCGGATCCTTGGGATCAGGGCCGAAGCGATTGGCGCCGCGCGTGCCTTCGAGGCACATGAACACGAACAGCCCGAAGCCGCCGAACAACGGGATCAGGCCCAGCAGCAACAGCCAGCCTGAACGATCCTGATCGTGCAGGCGGCGCACCGAAAGCGCCAGTGCTGGCACGAAGCTGGCCAGCGCGAACAGGCCGCCGATCAGACCGCCGCCGCCCACAAGCTGGCTGCCATAGCCAAAGCCGGTGGGCGTGCGCGTGACCTGGTTGGTGCCGAACGCGGCGTTCAACCCCACAAACACAAGCACATAGAACAGCACGAACATCCAGTATTCGCGGCGGCGCGAGCGGCCGGAAAACTCGAAGTAGCGCCGATACGGCATGAGCATCCAGTTCATCACGCGCTCCCGTTGGGGTTTCCTGATGCGCAGGTGAGCCACAAATCGGCGGGGGCGGCAAGGTCTGCCCGTGCAATGCCCACCACGCGCCCTTGCCGCAACGCACAATTACAGGTAAGCGCGCGCCCATGTCCCGGCCGACACGCTGGGCACGGTGTGGTGCCTGCGGTGCGCGCCGAACCCGAGATGTCTATCGAAAGCGTTTTCATGTCCCAATCCCAGCGCAATATCGCGATCATCGCGCACGTCGACCATGGCAAGACCACACTGGTGGACCAGTTGTTCCGCCAGTCCGGCACGTTCCGCGACAACCAGCGCGTGGAAGAACGCGCGATGGATTCGAACGACCTCGAAAAGGAGCGCGGGATCACCATTCTGGCCAAGTGCACCTCGGTCGAATGGGAAGGCACCCGCATCAACATCGTCGACACGCCCGGCCACGCCGATTTCGGCGGCGAGGTGGAGCGTATCCTCTCCATGGTGGACGGCGTGATCCTGCTGGTCGACAGCAGCGAAGGCGC
>JAIXYF010000149.1 GCA_027490345.1 Novosphingobium sp. | reverse complement strand
GCGTGTCGCGGTTGATGTTCCAGGTGGCGGAAATCAGGCTGGTGAGGCCGACGAACGGGAAATCCTGCCGGTAGAGGTTCGCGGTCAGGATCCAGTCACGCCGCAGGGGTGCGGCGATATTGTTGAGCCCGGAATTGGTTTCCTTCTCGATCCGCCAGAACGCGGCCACGTTGAACTGCACGCGGTTGTTGTCGCGGTTGCCAAACAGACGCACGCCCAATTGGTTGTCGTTGAACAGGAAACCGCGAAAATCCGATTGGAACGGCTGGATGCCGACGCGCAAGCTGACGAAATCGTAGCGCTTCGTATCGAAGCGCCCGATGTGATAATCGATGAAGGCTTCCTGCAGGCCGATGAAGCCATCCGTCCGCTTGGTGCCCTTCGAAGGCTCAACGAACAGCACGCGCCGCTCGGGCACCTCGACATGGTTGATATTGCCCGCAATCGCGATGCGGTATTCGATCACTGGCGGCTTGAACGCGGTTTGCCCCTTGAGCAACGAAAAGCCCGCGATGAACGTCTGCGACAGGACGAGGCTGTGGCTGCGCCCGAAGGTATCGTTGGAATCGGGTTCGGTCGTCGTCTGGTTGCCGACCGGAATGGGGAAGCTGCGCGGCTCGATCACCGTGTCCGAGACCGCATTGGCGATCAGATACCAGTCCTCGCCCTTGAGGAAGCCGGGCCGCTTGCCATGGGCCAAGGGCCGATCACCCTTCAGCGTGTTGTGGTGAAAGGGATCGAGCTTGGAATGGCACACGTGCGCAAGACGCGGAAACAGCGTGTAGAGCGCGCTGTTCACTTTGCCGGTGGCGCTGTCCGGCTTGGGGCAGAGCGAGGAGGTGATGCGCCACCGGTCGGGCACACCGGCATCGAGCACGAGGCTGGAAGGAGACCCCTCGCCGTCCCACTTTTCATAGAACGCTTCGGGCGGCGGCGCGTTCACTGCACCGGGATTGTCCTGCTCCACCCGGTCTGGCAGCGACTTTTGATAACCGGGGCGGCGGCGGCCATCGAGGAGGGCTTCGTCCGCCGTGATCGGCTCCCCCGCCCCTTGCGGCTGCGCCGCCGGAGCCTCAGCGCTTGCTGGCGGCACCGCTGGGGGGGCAGCCTCGCCCGCCGCCGGCGCAAGGCTCAGCATCGGCACGACAAGGGCGGCAAGAACCATCACAGGCCCTCGCACACATTTTGCGCGGCGGTATCGAGGAACGGCGCGAAGGGGCAGTTCACATAGCGCAGGCGCACGCCTGCTTCGCCCACTTTCACCACGATCCGATCAGACCGCGCGGCCTTTGGCGCATTGCCGATAGCGCCGCCCGCTTTCACGCCGCCGTAGTGTGCGCCAAGGAACGAGATCATGTCATCCTGATCGATGCCATCGCCCGAAACGCCGATGGCGCCGACCAGCGTGCTGCCCCGATAAATCGGCACGGAGCCAGGAAAGATCTGAATGCCATTGGCGAGCCGCTGCTGGCCATTGGGCGCCTTGGCAATATTCGTGCACGTCTCCCCACCCAGCGTCTGGGCGATCAGCGCGGTCTGCAAGCCGGTGGCGAAGGGGCTGAACTGCGCGATGGGGCGCGAAAGCGGGCCATTGGGGCGGCCCACTTCGCCATCGGGGAAATAGGGCCGCGCCAGATTGCCGATGGCGCGCGCGCTGAACGCAGACTTGCCCGTCAGCGCCGTGCTGCTGGCCAGAAACGCGCGGGTAGCCGCCACCGTGGACGCCGCGCCCGGATCAGGATTGGCCAGCAGCAGCGCGCCCGCCTGCGGACCCGAAAAGAACGCCGTAGTCCGCGCCTTCTGCAGCGAAACATCGGTGCCGAAGATCGGCGCGTCAGGGCTGCGGACGAGGCCCAGCACCGTACCCCAGCTATCTACAACTGAAATCGTCACTTGCGCAGGGGCATCAAGCGGGCGGCGAATCTGCGCGCGCGCGCGGCTCATCACCGTGAACGCTTCTTCTAGCACGCTGCGCACTTCGGCCGGGCTGAGCGCCGTGCCCACTTCGGCGCCGTCCGCCCCGCCCCGGATCGGGAAGCGGTTCACGCCCCTGCCATTGGTCAGCACGAACGCTTCGGCGTTGCGGAACTCGCTCGGCTTGGCAAAGCGGATGCCGCTGCGTTCGCTGCCATAGGCCGCGCCGGGCAGGATCGCGGTTCCGGCATAGAAGCCCGCTACCGCAACCAGCGCGCCGGTGCCCGCGCCCAGCGCGGCAAAGCTGGATTGGAGCGGGTGAAGCTGGCTGGCCAGCACATCGGAAAAACGCAAGGTCGAGCCATCGACGGGAATGCGGTCTGCCCGGATCGAAACCGGCGGGGCAAAGCCCTGCAGGCCTGCAAAGGCAATCGCTTCATCGAGATCCTTGTCGAAATCGAGCACGTTGGGATCGAAGCCATAGATCCCATCCGCCATCACCCCCACGCCGCCGACCACGACGCCGTTCTTGTAGAGCGGAAAGCCGCCCGGGTCTGCCGCCAGCCCCAGCGGCGAGCGCTTGGGGCCGATCATCGCATCGATCGGGGCTGCCGATCCGGGGAAGCGGGTGTTGAGATCGGAGCAGGGCAACTGGCTGAACTGCACGCCGAACAGCGGTCCGCTTTCGAGGCCGGGCGTGCTGGGTGCGGGCGGGAAATGCTGCTGCACGATCATGCTGGCCGTGCGCGTGGAAAAAGCATTACCGCCGGAAGAGAGATAGGCCCCGGTGATCGCCTTGGCGATAGCGCCCGCCTCTGCCGGAAAGGTCGTGGCGGGAAGCTGCGTGGATGCGGTGATCCGCATGGTCGTTCGGGCGCCGGTCATGCGGTAAACCGCCAGCACATTGCCCACCCGGTCGACCACGGCAATCGTCGCCTTGGCCCCGCGCGCCTTCGCCTCACCCGCTGCCTGCGCGATCACTCGCTGCACGTTGGCAATGGTCAGCGCCTGGCGGGATGGTGCGACATAGACCGCTGCCGCCGCGCTGCCCGCAGCCACGGGCGCGAGGCCCGAAAGCACCATGCCCAGCAGCGCCAGCCACGCGGCAAGATGCCCCCCAGCGCGGCGGCGCAGCATCAGCGCAGGCTCCGGATCGCGCGGACCGCGCCGCCCAGCGCGCGGCGGAAGGCAATCGGCTGGAAGCCGTTGGGATCGCGCACGGCCGCATAAGCCTGATTGATCTGCATGCGCAGCCCGCCAGCGCCGCCTGCAGAAACCATGCCGGCATTCACCATGCCGCCCAGCAGCGTATCGAGCGCCATGACCGATTGGACCGAGCCGGCATAATCGGTGAAGCGCGCCGAGATGGCATCGCTGGCGATGGCATCGATCACGGCAAAGGCCTGATCGCGGCTGAACGCTGTGGCAGCAAAGCGCGCCGAAAGCGCATCGGCGGCCTGCCGCAGCGCCTGCGCCGCCGCCACAGCCTCACCCCGCCCGGCGCCCATGGCGCGGTGAAACGCCTTGCTCCGTGCATCGAACGTCGCCGCCTCTGCGGGCGCGGCGACGCGCGCGGCGGCGAGCAGCAGGATGATATTCTCGTCGTTGTACGGCGGCATACCGGCGTGGATCGGGCGCCCCGGATTGGGCACGGCGCTGACGTTCGCCTCCTCGCCATCATAGATGCGGCGGTGGCACGAATGGCAATCGTAGAAGGTGAATTCGGGGAACACGCCGTCATTCGCCTTGGCCGGCTGGCTATAGAGCGCAAGGCCGCGCTTCACCGCTTCGGCCTGCCCGATGGCCCACATCTGCATCGCATTGGTCTTGTGGCCCTTGCGCGCCGCATAATCCGCATCTTCATCGTGATGCTGCTGCAGCGTGCTGAACAAATCGAGCTCGAAGGCGATGCGCGGATGGCCTGCCGCCATGATGCGATGCGCGATGAACTGGCCCTGCCCGTCGCCCGAAAGGTGGCAATCGAGGCAGACCCCGGCGCGCACGCGTGGGGACGTCAGATCGGTCATCCCTTGGGCCACATTGCGCGCGTGGCTGGTGCCTACGGTGTAGTGCGGGGCAAGCCAGCCGCCGCCCGGGCCTGCGCCCGCAGCGCCGTGGCACGCTTCGCAGTCCACGCCGTCGGCCAGCTTGGCTGCACCTGCCGAGGCGTGGCAGCCGGCACATTCGCGCACCAGCCCCGCGCTATCGAGGCCGAGGCGGCGGGCAATCGCCTGGCCGCGCGGTTCGCCGATCACGCGCCAAGCGCGGCTGTGTGCGCCGGTGGGCGCGCTTTCTTCCTGCCAGCGCAGCAGTTCGTCCTGCCGCACGGGGGTTCCGCTGGCCACGCTGCGGCCATGGCAGGTGGAGCCTGCGCAGCTTGCCACGCCCATATGCGCGCGCAGCGTGCCCGCGCCGCCTTCCGCTTCGGCACGCACGGGTGCGGGCCGCAGCACGAGCGATGCTCCGAGCGCGACAAACGCCAACGCCAGACATGCCATGCCTGCGAGAAACGGGGCCCGAACCCCGCTGCGAAGGGCAGCCACGAGCGGCCGCACCAGTGTCGATATGCCCCGCATTGCCCCTCGTTTCATACGCCCGAACACCTGTTGCGATGGAACCATTCCAGTCCTCATCGCGCGCCGGGCGGGAAAACATCAAGGCGACCCGTCACCATGGTTACGCCAGACAGCGCCTGCCGTTCAAGCGCCGAATCGCCGTGCACAAAACCACCCCGTTAAACCCGCCGGATCACCAGATTGCGGATCTCGCTCATGTCTTCCATCGCAAAGCGCACCCCTTCGCGACCCAGCCCGGAATCCTTGACCCCGCCATAGGGCATGTTGTCGACCCGGTAGCTCGAAACATCGTTGACCACGACCCCGCCGACATCGAGCCCGTCCCAAGCATCGAGCACTTTGTGGATGTCACGCGTGAAGATGCCCGCCTGCAAGCCGAACTTGCTGTCGTTCACTTCTTCGAGCGCCGCATGCCAATCACTGAACTGCGAAAGGATCACCACCGGGCCGAACGCTTCCTCGGTATAGACGGCCATATCCCGGCTGCAGCCTTCGAGCAGCGTGGCCTCCAGCATCGCGCCTTCGCAGCCGCCGCCTGCCAGCAGCGTCGCGCCGCCTGCCACTGCGCTATCGATCCAGTCTTTCAGCCGCTGCGCTTCCTTGGCCGAGATCATCGGGCCGATGAACGTATCGCGCGCCTTGGGATCGCCGGAAATCAGCGTTTTCACTTTGGCCGCCAGCATATCGCGGAAAGTTTCGTAGATGCTTTCGTGAATGATCACGCGCTGCACGTGAATGCATGATTGGCCCGACTGGTAATATCCGCCGAACACGATCCGCGCGAGCGCATGATCGAGATCGGCATCGGCATCGACGATCACCGCCGCATTACCGCCCAGTTCGAGCACGACCTTCTTCTTGCCCGCCTTGGCCTTCAGCTCCCAGCCCACCCCCGGCGATCCGGTGAACGAGAGGAGCTTGAGCCGCTCGTCGGTGGTAAACAGGTCTGCCCCCGCACGCGCTGCCGGCAAGATCGAAAACGCGCCTTCGGGCAGGACATCGCATTCGGCCAGCACTTCGCCCATGATGATCGCGCCCAGCGGCGTCAGGCTGGCGGGCTTCATCACGAAGGGGCAGCCCATCGCGATGGCAGGCGCGATCTTGTGCGCCGCAAGGTTCAGCGGGAAGTTGAACGGCGAGATGAAGCTGCACGGCCCGATCGGCACGCGCTTCCACATACCCATATAGCCCTTGGCGCGGGGGCTGATATCGAGCGGCTGGACTTCGCCATAATTGCGCGTCGCCTCTTCGCTGGCGATGCGGAAGGTGTCGATCAGGCGGCCCACTTCGCCTTCGGCATCGGCAATCGGCTTCCCGGCCTCGACGCAGAGCGAATAGGCAAGTTCATCAAAGCGTTCAGCGAAACGCTTCACGCAGTATGCCAGCACATCGCGCTTCTCATAGCTCGCCAGCCGCGCCATCGGCTCTGCTGCGCGCACCGCGCCCGCGATGGCCTCGTCGATCACATCGGGCGTGGCGAGCGCGGTGCGAAACGCGACCTCGCCGGTGAACTTGTCGGTCACCGCCAGATCGGTGTTGGGCTGCACCGCCTTGTTGTTGAGATAGAGCGGGTAGACGTCTTGCAATTGAACCATGGTCAGCAGCTCCCCCCTCCCGCTTCCGGGAGGGGTCGGGGGTGGGCGTTGGAGCAGACCGCAGGCCCACCCCTAACCCCTCCCGCAAGCGGGAGGGGAACAAAGAAACCTCAAAGCGCCTTCGACAGCGCCTTGATATCCTTGTTGAGGATCTGGTCGTTCTCAGAATAGTCGACCGGGCAATCGATCAGGTGGACGCCGGGCGTGCTGTTGCAGTGCGCGAGCAGTTCCTTCAGGTGTGCGGCGCTTTCCACGCGGTGGCCATGTGCGCCGTAAGCCTCTGCGTACTTCACGAAATCGGGATTGCCATAGGTCAGCCCGAAGTCTTCGAAGCCCATGTTGGCCTGCTTCCAGCGGATCATCCCGTAGCTGCTGTCATTCAGGATCAGCACCGTGAGATTGAGGCCGAGGCGAACTGCGGTCTCCATCTCCTGGCTGTTCATCATGAACCCGCCATCACCGCAGATCGCCATGACCTTGCGCTCGGGATAGATCATCGCGCTCATCATCGCGGAAGGCAGCCCCGCCCCCATAGTGGCGAGCGCATTATCCAGCAGCACGGTGTTGGGGCGATAGGCAGTATAGCCGCGCGCGAACCAGATCTTGTAGACCCCGTTATCCAGGCAGATGATCCCGTCATCGGGCATCGCCGCGCGGATTTCGCTGACGAGGTAGGGCGGGAAGATCGGGAAGCGCGCGTCTGCCGCCAGCGGCGCGGTGTGGGCCACTTCCGCCGCGCGGTATTCCAGCATCTTGCCGCAGGTCCAGCTGCCATTGGGGACAATGTCCTCCTTCATCTGCCAGATCGCGTTGGCGATATCACCGATCACTTCGATGTGCGGGAAATAGACCGGATCGACTTCGGCGGTCTTGGACGAGACGTGGATCACCGTTGGCCCGCCTTCCCGCATGAAGAACGGCGGCTTTTCGATCACATCGTGGCCAATGTTGACGATGCAGTCCGAATCCTCGATCGCGCGGTGGACGAAATCGCCCGCCGAAAGCGCCGCGCAGCACAGGAACTTGGGATGGCGCTCATCGATCACGCCCTTGCCAAGCTGGGTGGTGAGGAAGGGAATGCCGGTCTTTTCAATGAACTGCAGCAGCATCCGCCCGGTCATCGTGCGATTGGCGCCCGCGCCGATCACCAGCACCGGAGCCTTGGCCGCTTCGAGCGCCTGCACCGCTTGCCGCACCGATTTGGGATCAGCACTGGGGCGGCGGACCATCGACCGCTTGAGCGGCCGCGAATCGGTGTGCTCGTCGGCAATGTCCTCGGGCAGCTCGATATGGGTCGCGCCGGGCTTTTCCTCCTCGGCCAGACGATAGGCTTCGCGCACCCGGCTCGGGATATTGTCGGAGCTCGCCATCTGGTGGGTGAACTTGGTGATCGGCCCCATCATCGAGACGACATCGAGGATCTGGAAGCGGCCCTGCTTCGATTTCTTGATCGGCTTCTGGCCGGTGATCATCAGCATCGGCATACCGCCCAAGGTGGCATAGGCCGCTGCGGTCACGAAATTGGTTGCGCCCGGCCCCAAGGTGGCGATGCACACGCCGGTCTTGCCGGTGTGACGGCCATAAGTCGCAGCCATGAAGCCTGCGCCTTGTTCGTGGCGGGTCAGGATCAGCCTGATCTTGGTCGAGCGGGACAGCGAATCGAGGAAATCGAGGTTTTCCTCACCGGGCACGCCGAAAATGTACTCGCAGCCTTCTTCTTCAAGGCATTCGATAAACAGATCAGAGGCCTTCTTGCCTCCGGAAACAGTGCCTTCGCTCATGTGATCGCTCCCCCACGCGGGAGCGCGCGCGCCTGCGCCACCCCCCTGCCTATCTGGTCGCGACCCTATGGACATTACGGCGCACACCAAGTGCCGCGCCGCACAGCCTTGAAGACAGGGGTAACAAAGCGCTGACCGCGAGTCACCCCCTGCAGAGGAGATGACGCGATCAATCAGTATCCGCGTGCCAGATCGACCTGATGCGCCAGCGGCTCGCCCCGGCCATAGCGCGC
>JAIXYF010000234.1 GCA_027490345.1 Novosphingobium sp. | reverse complement strand
GGCCGATGGCATGGCGCGCCCACTGCGTGCGCACGGCCAGCGACGGCTGGATCGAGGCAGCGACATCACCGCGCTTCACATCGCTGCGGGCATAGACGTTGTCCGATGCATCCGCCTCGATCCCGAAGCTGGGCGAGATCAGCAGCGCGCCGACGCGGGCGCCGCTGCCCTCCACCTCAGGCCGTGACCGGGCGCCCACCGTATCGCGCTCCATCCGCGGATCGACCGTGGTTTGCGCGCGCGCCGCCACAAACGGTGCAAACAGGCCGAGCAGGCAGACCGACCAGGCCCCAGATCGCGCGAATAGGGCAGAGATATTGCCAGCGAAATGGCCAGTGAAATGGCAGGCGGGCTGGCGGGCGAAATGGGTGGCGCGCCGACGCGCCTGCCGCTGCTGATACCTGCCCATCGCCCGATCCCTGATTCTGCACCGTTGCTGTCCCACCTCGCGGGGTTATCACCCTTTGCGCGCCGCGTTTGCGCAATTAGCCCCGTATCTGAGCTATCTCCCGCCAAGGCACCGCAGGGCGATGCCCTTGGCGCAGCATTAACCAATGGGGGAAAGCGTTCCTTGAGCAGCGCGGGCGCATGCTTGCAGTCATGAATGGTTTGTTCTCCCGCATCACGCCCGGCCAGGTGGTCGGCTTTGCCCGGTTCGGCGCGCTGTTTATCGCCTTTGCGCTGACAGCGGGCTATGTGACCGACCGGCTCACGCTTGAGCTGGCCGGGGTCGGTGCGCTGTTTCTGGCCACGCTGACGCTGCTGGCGCTGCCAAGCCAGCGCAGCTCGGAATTGCTGGGAGCTCTGGCCATCTGGCTGACCTATGCCGAATTCATGGCTGCGATCCGGAGCGGGCAGTTTGATCTGTGGCGCTGGGCGGTGGTGCTGGCCACGCTGGCGTTGGTGATCGTGCCGATCAAGGTGCAGCACGTGCGTCAGCTGGCCCGCAGCAATCCCTATCGCCCGATCGGGGAGACGGACCGGCGTATCTGGCCTGATGCAGGATCGGCAGCCGCACCGGGAACTTCAGCGGCCATGGCACCAGACCCGGCGCCCGCGCCCTTCGCGCCTCCCGCTCTTCCGGCGATTGCCTTCGATCCGGATGCGAGTGCCGGATTGCTGCCCGCAGGAACCTGAAGGGTTTTGCCGGGGCCAGACCCGATCAGGAAGGGCGAATCCGGGCCGGATGCCGCTGCCGCGACCGGGCCCAGCCTTTCCGCATAGTGCCACAGCAGGCGGTCGATCCATTGATCCGGTGAAAGTGCCAGAGCACCCGTCGCGGTGAAGGCTGCCCGGCTCATCGCCTCGGTCCGGGCATCGCTGGCCGCAAGATTGGCCAGCGCCGCCGCGAAAGCCGCCGTATCGCGCGGATCGACCGCGATGCCCGCCCCTGCTGCCACCAGATCAGGCGCCAGCAGCGCGCTGGGCGGAAGAATGACCGGCAGGCCCGCCAGTGCCGCTTCCATGGCCACGAGGCCATAAGGTTCGGGATAGCGGCTGGGCATGACCAGCACCCGCGCGCTTGCTGCCAGCGCGCCGATGGCGGCGGGCGGCAGGCGCCCGGCAAACTGCGCTTCGGGATATTCCGCTGCGAGCCGGGCGCGGTCTGCGCCGTCACCCACCAGCCGGATTGGCATTCCGGCGCGGCGCGCGGCAGCCAGTGCCAGATCCGCGCCCTTGGTCGCCTCGATCCGGCCGACGAACAGCACCTCGCGGTTGCGCTCTGCCGCAATCCGGATGGTGCTGAAGGGCACGACCGGATTGGGCAGGGGGTGAATGGCCGCCGCCGGGATCCCTGCGCGCGCCAGCATCGGGGCCATCGCAGCGTGAATCGCCAGCACCGGGGGCGAGGACTGCGGCTGATAGACCCACCGCTGCACGGCATGGCGCACCACCCGCCATGCCTTGTGCGCTGGCCCGCGCCGATCACAGGCGGTGCCAAGGCAGGCGCGCGAGAGCGCGGTGTGCGAACAGGGCGCGCCCGTGGCAAACTGCGTGAAGGCGCCATTGGGACAGGCCAGAAAGAAATCATGCGCCGAAATCACCAGCCGGGTGCGCACCGGCGCCAGCGCCGCGAACACCGATGGTGAGAGAATCTGCGACCAGCCGTGGAGATGATAGACCGTGCCCGGCGTATCGTTGGCGGCGATCCATTGGTGCACCATGCGCGCGGCGGCGCGGTTCCACAGGCCATCCAGCAAGGCTCCGCCCCGGCCCAGCAGCCGCGCCTGGCCCAGCGCGGTGACGGCGATGCCGCTGGCCGCAAGCGCCGGATCGGCATCATCCCCCGCCAGCATGGCCACGCGCAGGCCCCGCTCGGCAAAGCTGCGCGCAGAGCCGACTGCCAGCGCGCTGGCCCCGCCCATGGGGTGCGAGAGATCGTTGATCACCACGATCTGCCTGAGCGGATGCCTGAGCGGCTGCCCGAGCGACGGGCTGAGCGACGGGTTCATGCGGCGGCCTTTTCCGGTTGCATCGCGCAGGCCAGCGCGGCGGCCATGCGCGCAATATCGCTGCGCGTGCCCGCGATCAGGGCTTCGAGCGCCGGGCGGTCAACGCCTGCGGCCACCGCCTGCCGCGCCAGCGCAGCCAGCGCCGGGCCACCCAGCGAGGCCGTGTCGGCAATGTAGTTGCCTCGTCCTGCCAGCGCGAAGAAGCTGTCGAGCTTCACGTCCCAGCGCAGGCCTATCGTGGGGATGGCGAAGGAATGCGCGGCAATGCAGGCGTGCATGCGGTGCGCCACGATCAGCTGGCAGCTTGCGATAAAGCCGATCATTTCGGCTGGATCGGCAAAGGGATTGGTCATCGTGACCGGGCCTTTTGCGCCAAGGATCCATGCCGGACCCATCGCGGCGAGATAGTCGCGGTCTTCCGGGCTGCCATTGGTGAACAGCGCGACGCGAAAGCCGGCGTCGACAAGCGCGCGGGCCGCCGTGCCATACCACGCATCCAGCGCCGCACGCGCATCCGCGGCCGTTCCCGCCTCCGGACCCGTGGCGTGATAGCGCAGCGCCATCGGCGCGGTGATGCACAGCCCCGCGAGCGGCGCATCATGGGGCAAAGGCGGCCGGGGGAAGTGGCAGCTGGCCAGCAGCCCCGGATCGCCGCTGAGCATGGCCGGACAGACCCCCTGCGGCACCAGCAAATCGCGCCAGGCCGCCTGGCTGCGCGCATCGCGCACCGCGGCATAAGCCGGTTTTGCCGCGCCCAGTGCGCGGCCGAACAGCCGCCGCCCGGCATCGGACCACTGCCGGTTGGCACCCACGCCATAGACCGCAACCGGCAGCCGCAGCCGCGCCGCCTGCGCCAGCGCGCCCGAAATCTTCATCGGAAAGTTGAGATCGGCATCGGTGAGGAGATTGCCGCCGCCCAGCACCACCGCATCGCAGCCAGCCAACCCACGGCGCACATGGCGCCCCAGCTTCAGCCGCACCAGCGCCCAGAGCGCAAGCCCCGTGGCGAGGCGCCGCGCGGCTGCGGGCAGCGCTTCGAGCGCGGCGATCAGTGCGGCGCGGCGGCTGGGCGCAATCGCGGGATAGCTGCGCCTCCCGGCAAGATCGATCGAGAACACTTGCGTGCCTGGAGCAATGGTCTGGAACGTCCGCGCAAGTTCAGCCTCAAGACATTCGGACAGCAGCCCGTCACCCAGGTTCGGGCTGTATTTGACGTTGAGCAGCGCGATCCGGCGGGGTTTGCCGGGCGAGGGGGCATCAGGCGCGGGGGACGAAAGCCCGGCGGGGGTTTGCCCGGGCAAAGATGGCCCGGACGAAGATCGCCAGGCCGAAGATGGCTGGGCGAGGGGCAACTCGGAAAGGTGCGGTTCGGCCGGGGTCATGCGCTTGGCGTGTCATGCTGGCCCGCCTTCCTGCAAGCCCGGATAGCGCCGGAATCGAGCGGTTCACTAGCTGCAAGGGCTTGCGCTGCCTCCATGACGGCGGACTAGCCTTGCCGATATCGACGTAGCGTTGGCGGAGATGCAAGAGAGCTGCGATATCTCCTGCAAGGACTTCGATGTCCTTCGTTCGCGCCGAACGCTGCGCTGTGCGCCGCAAGACGTGCTAGCCGGCCGGCCCGGCCACCACGTCTTGCAGGATGGCGGCAAGGCCGCTGGCCTCCACCGGCGCTTCCTGCCCGCCCGCCACGATCAAGCCGATCCGGCGGCGATAGGCATAGCCTTGCAGCGGCACCGCCGCCGTACCGGGCCCTGCCAGCGAGACCGGCCCGGTCGTCACCCCCGCACCCGCCGCCACCAATGCCAGACACCGATCATCGTTCCCCCCGCGAAAGGCAAAGTGCGGCCGCACCCCGCGCGCGGTGAAGAAGCGGCTGGTTTCGGCCAGAATTTCGCAAGCGCGTCGCGCGATCATCGTCTCCCCCGCCAGCTCCTCGGGCCGCAGCATTTCGCGCGCGGCCAAGCGGTGCGCGGCGGGCAGGATCATCGCATAGCCTTCCTCCAGCAGCATCTGCGCGCCCGTTTCCGCACCGTGCAGCGTGGTCAGCACCGCATCAAGCCGGTGTTCGGCCAGCCGCCGCCTGAGGTCCGCGTCCGGCGCTTCGGTCAGGCTCAGCCGTCCGGGCGCAAACCCCGCAGCAAGCCCCGCGACCATGCGCGTGGCCAACGAGGCGATGATTCCCAGCCGCAGCGGCGGGGCCGGGGCCGGGGCGGCCAGCACCCCGCGCTCGGCCAGGCCGAACTCGCGCTCAATCGCGCGGGCGTGGATCAGCAGCCGGTTACCCGCCTCGGTCAGCCGAAGGGCGCGCCGTTCGCGCACGATGACCGCCGCGCCCAGCGCCCGCTCCAGCTCGGCAATTCCGGCAGAGAGCGTGGGCTGAGCGACATGCAGCTGGTTTGCCGCCGCGGTGAACGATCCGGTATCGACGAGCGCGAGGAACTGGCGAAGCTGGCGGCGGTTCAGCATAGGTTTTTCCTATACTACTCGGCGATAAAATTCAATTTTTCCGAACCTGCGAATTGCCATAGACTGCCCGGCGGATTGAGGAGTCTGAACTGAGATGCGCGCCACGCCCGAGCTTGATTTCGCCCTGCCCGAAAGCGCCCTGATGATCCGCGAGGCGGCGGGCCGCTTCGCCGATGAACAGATCGCGCCGCTGGCTGCCAAAGTGGACGCAGCAGACTGGTTCCCGCGCGAACTCTGGCCCGCGATGGGGGCGCTGGGCCTGCATGGCATCACGGTGGAAGAGGAATGGGGCGGGCTGGGCCTCGGCTATCTCGATCATGTGATTGCGGTCGAGGAAGTGAGCCGCGCTTCAGCCTCGGTAGGCCTCAGCTACGGCGCGCACTCCAACCTCTGCGTCAACCAGATCCGCCGCTGGGGGAATGACGAGCAGAAGGCCAAGTATCTGCCGGGGCTGATCTCGGGCGAACACGTCGGCAGCCTCGCCATGTCCGAAGCGGGCGCGGGCTCGGATGTCGTCTCCATGAAGCTCAAGGCCGATGCCGTCCCCGGCGGCTTCGTCCTCAATGGCACCAAGTTCTGGATCACCAACGCGGCTTATGCCGATACGCTGGTGGTCTATGCCAAGACCGCACCGGAGGCGGGATCGCGCGGCATCACCGCCTTCCTGATCGAGAAGGGCGACGAGGGCTTTGCCATCGG
>JAIXYF010000098.1 GCA_027490345.1 Novosphingobium sp. | reverse complement strand
ATGGTCAGCTATGCCTCCGATGGCGGCGGCGTAGGGCCGCATTTCGATCAATATGATGTGTTCCTCGTGCAGGGGCTTGGTCGGCGGCGCTGGCGCGTGGGGCCGCGCTGCGGCGCGGATACGCCGCTGCTGCCGCACGAGGATTTGCGGCTGATCGCCGATTTCGACGCGACCGGAGACTGGGTGCTGGAGCCGGGCGATATTCTCTATGTACCGCCCGGTTTTGCGCACGATGGCGTGGCGGTCGGAGATGATTGCATGACCTATTCGGTCGGATTTCGCGCGCCATCTCGCGGCGATCTGATCGATGGGTGGAGCGCGCATCTGGCTGACGCTGCGGCTGAAGATGATCGCTATACCGATCCGGATCTGGCAGAGCAGGCCCATCCCGGAGAGATCACCGCCGCCGCGCTGAGCCGGCTCCATGCGATGGCCACTGCTGCCATGGCCGATGGCGCTGCCTTCGCCCGGTGGTTCGGGGCATACTGCAGCATGCCCAAATATGCCGATGCGGATTGGCGGCCGGAAGAGCCGACCTCGGCTAAGGAGGTGCAGGCGTCACTCAATATAGGTACGCCGCTCCTGCGCAATCCGGCCAGCCGGTTTGCATTTATCCGGCACCAGGATGCCGCGGTGCTGCTGTTCGCCGATGGCCAATGCTTTGATTGCACGGGCGATGTAGCCGGTGTTGCTGAAAGACTTTGCTCTGGCGCAGAAATGGCACCTCCTCTGCAGTGGGCGCAATCCATGCCTGTTGTCAGACTGATCGCCGCGCTGATTAATCAGGGCAGCGTCACGTTCGAGGATGCCGCTTGATGGCGCTGATCCTGTTCAACAAGCCCTTTGGCGTGCTCTGCCAGTTCAGCCCGGAGCCCGGTGGCCCGCCCCGGCCCACGCTGGCGGAGTTCATCGAGCGGCCCGGTGTCTATCCGGCCGGGCGGCTCGATCACGATAGCGAAGGGCTGCTCCTCCTCACCGATGATGGCCGCTTGCAGGCCCGCATCGCCGATCCGCGCTATAAGCTGGCCAAGACCTATTGGGTGCAGGTCGAAGGCGATCCGGATGATACCGCGCTGGAGCCCTTGCGCCGGGGCCTTGTGCTGAAAGACGGGCCGACCCTGCCGGCCGAAGTGCGCCGCATGGATCCGCCTGCGCTCTGGCCGCGCGATCCGCCGGTGCGTTTCCGCAAGACCGTGCCTGATTGCTGGCTCGAACTGACCATCCGCGAAGGCCGCAACCGGCAGGTGCGGCGGATGACCGCTGCTGCCGGTCTGCCCACGCTGCGCCTTGTGCGCTGGCGGATCGGCGAATGGTCGCTGGAAGGCCTCGCCCCCGGCACTTGGCGCGAGGCACCTACTGCCAGGGCTTGATGTCGCCGGGCGCGATCCGGGCAATCAGTTCCAGCCGCCGCGCTTGCCGCGTTTCCAGCGAAAGTGTCATCAGCGGCTGCGGCGAATCGACGAACTGGCGCGGGCTCATGCCAAAGAGCGCGGTGAATTCGCGGATCAGGTGGCTCTGATCGTAATAGCGCAGCGCCAGCGCCTCGGCCTCTTCGTGATCGGCCACGCCGCGCAGATGGCTGGCCATGTCGAGCGCGCGGGCGCGGCGCAGCACTTGCTTGGGCGGGATGCCGAAATCGCGGCGGATCAGCCGCTCCAGCTTGCGCTGCTCGGTGCCGCATTGCTGCGCCAGGCGGGCCACGGTGATTTCGGGATTGGTGAAGGCCGCCGCTTCGACCGAAGCTGTCGCCGGATCGGGCGGCGCTGCACCGCTGCGTGCGATCATGCGGCGCATCGCCTCTTCCATGGCTGTGCACCACTCTTCGGGTGAGCCTCCTTCGCGCAGCAGGCCCATCCATTCCTCGTCGCACATACCCAGCTTTTCCAGCGGTGCGAGCCGGTCGCACAGGGTATCGAGCTTGAGTCCGCCCAGCGCATGGCAGGCTCCCGCGCGAAACGACAGGCCGACGCTCGTGAAGCTGCCTTTGACGGTGATCGGCATACGGCGCGTCTGGGGGCCGAAATAAAGCGCAGCCCGACCCATCTGGCGCTGTCCGTCGGCGGTGTCGGCGGTCCATTCCCCGCGCAGCTGGATGCGCAGCATGGCGGCATCGCTGAAGATGCCGCAGGAAAGCTGATAATCTGCCGGGGCATCCACCTCCGAAACATAGAGCCGCGCAATCCATGGCGCCAGATCGCTCGCTGGCGCGCGGCTGTACGAGATGGGCTGGCCATCGCGGGTTGCCGCACCGCCCGAAGCAATTGCCGGGTCTATGGCAGGTCTGCTCATCCGGTTCATCAAAGCCCCCCAAAACCGATTCGCGGCAAACCGTGTCTGCCGTATCATCGGTCTAGCTACCCCTCGCTCCCCCGAGTGTGCGCTCTATCACTAAGGATAAGCACAATGCGCCGGGCTCGCCAAGTCAGGAGGCGCCGCAGGATCATGGCTGCCGTATCCCGTGCGGTGCGCTGCCCCTTGACCGGGCAGGCCGACGAGGGCCATGTCCAGGGTATGAAGGACATTGATCTCGATCGCGATATTGCCCTCGCGCTGCGCCTTGCCGATGCTGCGGGCGCTGCCATCCGCCCGTTTTTTCGCAGCGGCCTTTCTGCTGATCGCAAGGCCGATGCCTCGCCGGTCACGCTGGCAGACCGCACGGCAGAAGAAGCGATGCGCGCCATTCTCGCCGCTGATGCGCCCGAAGACACGGTTATCGGGGAGGAAATGGGGGCGACCGCGGGCACTTCCGGCCGCAGCTGGGTGCTCGATCCGATCGATGGCACCACGGGTTTCCTCGCTGGCCGCCCGCTGTTCGGCACGCTGATCGCGCTCGTGATCGAAGGTTTCCCGGTGCTCGGCGTGATCGACCAGCCGATTCTGGGCGAACGCTGGGTCGGCGCTGTCGGCCGGCCTACCACGCTCAATGGCCATGCGGTGCGCACCCGTGCCTGCGCCCAGCTTGCCGATGCCGCGCTGGCCACCACCGGCCCGCATTATTTCGACGATCATGACGGTGCCCACTTCATGGCCCTGGCCGCCAGAACCGATCACAAGCGCATGGTGATGGGCGGGGATTGCTACAATTATGCTATGCTCGCATCCGGCCATCTCGATGTGGTCTGCGAAGCGGGTCTCAAGCTGCATGATTGGGCCGCGCTCGTGCCGATCATCGAAGGCGCGGGCGGCACCATGGCAGACTGGAACGGTGAGCCGCTCCATGCCGCATCAGATGGCCACGTGATTGCATTGGGCGATCCTGCGCGGCTTGAAGATGTGATCGAGGCGCTCGCCTGCGCGCACTGATCTCATGATGCAGCCGCGCCGCCTGTTCTTTTATGGCACGCTCACGCATGAACAGGCCAACAGCCTGACGCAGACACTCCTGCCGCGCCTTGGCGGGCGGCCCAGACGCGGCTGGCTGCGCGGCGCGCTGTTTCTCCGGCGCGATCCCATGGGGCACTATCCGGTGCTGCTGCCCGGCGCCGGGCGGGTTCAGGGCTGGGTTTATGGCGGATTGCGGCCGATCCCGCGCACCGTTCTGGCGGCCTTCGATGCCTGGGAATATTGCGATCCGCGCCGCCCGGCACGCGGCGAATACCGGCGGGTGAACTGTGTGGTCCACACACGCAGCGGCCCGCTGTGCGCTGCAGCCTATTTTCCCAATCGGCGCGCGCCGCTGGGCCTGCAAGCGGTGCCCGGCGGTGATTTTGCGGCCTATGCGACCGCGCGCGGATTGGCTGTGCTGACCGGCTGAATCGCCTTTCGTCCCTGCAATCCGGTGGCGGTCAGCGTAGCCTCCAGTTCGCTCAGGGGTTCGATCAGGCTTCCGAAGCCTCGCTGTTGAGCTGGATGTAGTTGGCAAGGCCCATCCGCGCGATCATCTCGAACTGTGTTTCCAGCACATCGACATGCTCTTCCTCGTTGGCGAGGATATCGGCAAACAGATCGCGGCTGACGAAATCGCGCACGCTCTCGCAGTGGGCAATCGCATCCTTCAGCAGCGGGATGGCATCATGCTCCAGCGCCAGATCGGCCTTGAGCACGTCCTCGACGTCCTCGCCGATGCGCAGCTTGCCGATTGCCTGAAAATTGGGCAGCCCGTCAAGGAACAGGATGCGGTCCGCCAGTCGGTCGGCGTGCTTCATCTCGTCGATCGATTCGTGCCGCTCATATTCGGCCAGCTTCTTGAGGCCCCAGTTGGCCAGCATGCGGTAATGCAGCCAATACTGGTTGATCGCCGTCAGCTCGTTGAGCAGGGCCTTGTTGAGGAATTCGATGACCTTGGCATCACCCTTCATGTCGTGTCTCCTCGCTATGCGGCAAGACTAGGGTTGGCCCGGTCAGGGCGCAAGTCAATGCGGCTTCGGTTTTGGTCAGTGGTTTGATCTTGGGTTTGATCAGGCGGATTGGCAGGCGCGTGCCTCGGCCACGATCTGCGCGGCCTCTTCAAGGCACTGACGGCACTGCGGAGCAAAGCCCAGCCGGGCATAGAGCGTTTCGGCATCGCCGCCGTCTTCGCAAGCGATGCGGCGCAGATCCTTTTCGCGGATGGCATTGCAGATGCAGATATACATCGGGAACGAATCCTCGGCTTGTCTGCTGCCCGTTTAATGCGAGGCATTTGCAATAGCAAGCAGGAACTGCGCATGGCTGTTTCTGGCTCTGGCGTTGCATTTCAGCGCCTTCCCGCCTATGCTGGGTATAGCATCAAGAGTTGGGGTCTGGCGCCCCGACGCCAACCTGCCGGTTTCCGGGCAAGGTGGCGCCTTTGCAACGCAAAGGGATGTGGCCGGTCCGGCAATCAAACGGAACAAGGCTGCAGGCGTCGTCACCCCGGTTTAACGAAGGGTTACGACACGTGCCTATCCGCATTGCCGACAATCTTCCCGCCCGCCGCACGCTTGAGGCCGAGGGTGTGATCGTGATGAGCGAAACGGAAGCCGCGCGGCAGGATATCCGCCCCTTGCGCGTCGCCTTGCTCAATCTGATGCCCGACAAGATCACGACCGAGACCCAGATCGCGCGTCTGCTGGGCGCCACGCCGCTGCAGATCGAACTCGATCTCGTGCGCATTTCCGATCATGTCAGCAAGACCACCTCGGCGGGCCATATCACCGCATTCTATCGGCCGTGGGAGGATATCCGCGCGGAAAAATACGATGGCCTCATCATCACCGGGGCGCCGGTGGAACAGATCGCTTTCGAGGACGTGACCTACTGGGACGAACTGCGCCGCATTCTCGATTGGTCGCAAAGCCATGTTCACCGCACTCTCACGCTGTGCTGGGGGGGCATGGCGGCGCTCCATCATTTTCACGGCGTGTCCAAGCATGCCCTGGCGGCGAAGGCGGCCGGCATATTCAGCCATGTGAACTGTGCCCCGGCCAGTCCGTGGATGCGCGGTCTGCCAGACCGGTTCGATGTGCCGGTCTCCCGCTGGAGCGAAGTGCGCAGCGCGGATCTCCCGCCTGGCAGCGGCCTGGCCGTGCTGGCCGAAAGCGCGGAAACCGGGCTCTGCCTTGTCGACGACCCGGCCCGCCGCGCGGTCCACATGCTCAATCATCTCGAATACGATACGCTGACGCTTGCGGGCGAATATGCCCGTGATGAGGGCCGCACGCTTCCGGCGCACTACTTCCCCGGTGACGATCCGGCCGCCAGCCCCACCAACACCTGGCGCGGGCACGGGCATCTGTTGTTTGGCAACTGGATCAACGAAACCTACCAGACGACACCGTTCGAATCTGCCGATATCGGCGCGTGACCCAAGCTGAACGCTTGCCTTTTTCCCGCTGCGCGCATAAGCGCCCCCACTTCATCGGGTGCGACATCGATGACTCGCCTGGCCATGCAGGGCTGCCACGGCGAGTCGGACGCGCTCTAACCAAGGAGACCAAAATGCCCAAGCTCAAGACCAAGAGCGGTGTGAAGAAGCGCTTCAAGATCACCGCATCCGGCAAGGTCAAGCACGGCGTGGCCGGCAAGCGCCACCGCCTGATCAGCCATAACGCCAAGTACATCCGCCAGAACCGCGGCATGGACGTGATCTCCGACGCGGATGCGAAGGTGATCAAAAAGTGGGCGCCCTACGGGCTGAACTGAGGAGCGTTAGACCATGAGCCGCATCAAACGGGGTGTTACCACCCGCGCCAAGCACAAGCGCATTCTCGAACAGGCCAAGGGCTATCGGGGCCGCCGCAAGAACACCATCCGCGTTGCCCGCCAGGCCGTCGAAAAGGCCGGTCAGTACGCGTACCGCGATCGCAAGATCAAGAAGCGGGAATTCCGCGGTCTGTGGATCCAGCGCATCAACGCTGCCGTCCGCGCCGAGGGCCTGACGTATTCGCAGTTCATCCACGGCACCAAGCTGGCCGGGATCGAATTGGACCGCAAGGCCATGGCCGATCTCGCGATGAATGAAGGCGGTGTGTTCACTGCCATCATAGCGCAGGCCAAGCAGGCGCTCGCCAACTAAGCTAAAGCGCAGTTCGGGATCTTGTTTCCGTTACGCTCCAATCTGGTGGGCGATACGGGCCGGAATTTCCCGAAACGCAGCTGAAAACAAAAAGGGCATCGGTCGCAGGACCGGTGCCCTTTTGTCCGTTTTGGTAACTTCCCGTCACTCCCCCTAAAGGCTATGCTCTTCACCAAGGGTAAAACAAAGGGGCGCAACATTGAGCGGTAACAGTACCGTGCGGGTACGATTCCATCAGCCGCCAGCGGCTTTGCGGCCCTTTTTCACCACGTTCTACATTACCGAAATCGATGCCGGCGCCGATGGCCGGGTAACCGATCATCTCCACCCTGAATGGGCCAATCTGCGCATCATCAGCGGAACCCTGCCTGTCTCCGAAATCCGTGAAGTATCGCCGATCGGCGATCTCGGCGGCATCGTCACCGGGCCCACCAGCACCACAGTGCGCTTCACTACGGGCACCTCGCGCATCTGGGGGATTGGCCTGCTCCCGCTCGGCTGGGCCAAGTTTGTTGCGGCCCCGGCGCATATCTATGCTGACCGCCTGTGCGATCCTGCGAAGGAGCCAGCCTTCGCGCCGCTGTGCTCGCTCGTCGAATCGCTGTTTGGGCCAGCCCCGGATGAAGCGGCTGAACTTTCGCTGATCACCCGCCATTTCGAAGCCCTTGCCGATCGCAAAGTGCCCGAAGAAGCGCGCATCCGCGCCACGCATCAGGCGCTGGTCGATCCCGAAATCGCCAGTGTTGCCGCGATGGCCGAGGCTGCCGGACTGCCCACGCACACGCTGGAGCGTGTCTGCCGACGCCATTTCGGCTTTGCACCAAGCCTGCTGCTGCGCCGCCAGCGGTTCATGCGCAGCCTTTCGCAATACATGCTCGATCCCTCGCTCACGTGGATCGGTGCCATCGATTCGCACTATCACGATCAGGCCCAGTTCGTGCGTGAGTTCCACCGGTTCATGGGGATGAGCCCGCGCGCCTATGCCGCGATGCCGCATCCGGTGCTTGCCGGAGTGATGCGCGCGCGCATGGCGGCGGCCGGTGCGCCGGTGCAGGCGCTCCACGTTCCGCAGGGCGGCTGAACGCGCACCTTGGATTCCGCGCCGTTTGGCGCTAGCGGCGGGCTCGATGGAACAGCTTGAAACCACACTCGCGGCGATTGCCGCCGCCGATACGATCGAAGCCGTCGAGGCCCTGCGCGTTGCCGCACTGGGCAAGCAGGGCTGGGTCTCCGCGCTGCTCAAGTCGCTGGGCGGCATGAGCCCCGAGGAACGCACCAGCACCGGCCCGCGCATCCATGCCGCGCGCGAAGCGGTCACCGCCGCGCTGGCCGAGCGCCGCGCCGCGCTGGAAAGCGCTGCGCTGGAGGCAAAGCTTGCGGCTGAAACCGCCGATCTCTCGCTGCCCGCACCCGTGCTCCCTCGCGGCAGTGTCCACCCCGTCAGCCAGGTGATGGACGAGCTGGCCGAAATCTTCGCCGACATGGGCTTTGCCGTCGCCACCGGCCCTGAGATCGAGGACGACTGGCACAATTTCACCGCGCTCAACATGCCCGAAACGCATCCGGCGCGCGCGATGCACGATACGTTCTATTTCCCGGATCAGGATGCAGCGGGCCGCGCGATGCT
>JAIXYF010000229.1 GCA_027490345.1 Novosphingobium sp. | reverse complement strand
TCGATTGTCTCGATATCCAGCGGCACCAGCGTGCGCAGGTCAATGATCTCGGCGTCCACACCCTTTTCGGCCAGCACGGCCTCTGCCACATGGACCATCGTGCCATACGCAAGCACGGTCATCGCCTCGCCTTCGCGCACCATTCGCGCCTTGCCCAGCGGGATGCGGTAGTAGCCGTCCGGCACTACGCCCCCCGCATGGCGCGACCACGGCTCGACCGGCTTGTCGTAATAGCCGTTGAACGGGCCGTTGTAGATGCGCTTGGGCTCGAAGAAGATCACCGGATCGTTGTCTTCGATGGCCGCGATCAGCAGCCCCTTGGCATCGTGCGGCGTGCTGGGGATCACGGTCTTGAGGCCCGAAACGTGCGTGAACAGCGCCTCCGGGCTCTGGCTATGGGTCTGCCCGCCGAAGATGCCTCCGCCAAAGGGGGATCGCACGGTGATCGGCGCGGTAAACTCGGCCGCTGACCGGTAGCGCAGCCGCGCTGCTTCCGAAACGAGCTGATCGAGCCCGGGATAGATGTAATCGGCAAACTGGATTTCCGGCACCGGCCGCAGGCCATAGGCGCCCATCCCCACCGCAACGCCGATGATCCCGCATTCGCTGATCGGCGTATCGAACACGCGGGTGCGGCCATATTTTTTCTGCAGGCCCGCTGTTGCACGGAACACGCCGCCGAAATAGCCGACATCCTCGCCCATCACGACAATATCGGGATCGCGCGCCATCATCACGTCGAGCGCGTCGTTGATCGCCTCGATCATGTTGAGCTTCTTGGCGGGAGGTGCCTCGCTCACGCCCGGAGTCACGCGTCGTCCTCCTTCCATTCGGGCCATTTGATCCGGCGCTCGCGGATCGCCTGCTCGCTTTGCTCCTTGAGATGCCAGGGCAGTTCCTCGAAAACGTCCTCGAACAGGGTGCGGAAGGGATGGTGCAGGCCGTGGCCCAGCACGCCATTGGCCTCAGCTGCCTTGGCAGCCGCCTTGACCTGCTCCGCGAGTTCCAGATCCATCGCCGCGTGCGCTTCCGGGGTCCATTCGCCCAGCGCCTCCAGATGCGCCGCCAGCCGCGCGATGGGATCGCCCAGCGGCCATTCGCTGCGCTCCTGCACGCTGCGGTATTGGCCGGGATCGTCCGAAGTCGAATGGCCCTCCGCGCGGTAAGTGAAATGCTCGATCAAGGTCGGCCCGCCATTCGCCCGCGCCCGGTTCGCGGCCCAGCGCGATGCGGCATAGACCGCCAGTGGGTCGTTCCCGTCCACGCGGAGCCCAGCAATCCCATAGCCGATCGCCCGCGCCGCAAAGGTCGTCCGCTCCGCTCCGGCAAAGCCCGAAAAGCTCGAAATCGCCCACTGGTTGTTCACGACATTGAACACCACCGGCGCGTTGTAGACCGCCGCAAAGGTCATCGCGGAATGGAAGTCGCCCTCGGCGGTCGAACCCTCGCCCAGCCACGCCGCCGCTATCCGGGTATCCCCTTCGATCGCGCTCGCCATCGCCCAGCCCACAGCCTGCGGGTATTGCGTGGCGAGATTGCCCGAGATCGAGAAGAACGAGGCTTCCTTGGCCGAATACATGATCGGCAGTTGCCGCCCTTTCAGCTTGTCCGCCTTGTTCGAATAGATCTGGTTGATCATGTCTGTCATCGGATAGCCGCGCGCGATCAGGATGCCCTGCTGGCGATAACTGGGAAACACCATGTCATCGCTGGCCAGCGCCATGGCGGGCGCAATCGAAGTCGCCTCCTCACCCGTGCATTTCATGTAGAAGCTGGTCTTGCCCTGCCGCTGCCCGCGATACATCCGGTCGTCGAACGCACGGGTCAGCGCCATCAGCCGCAGCATCCGCCGCAAGGCCTCGGGATCGAGCCTGGGATCCCACGGCCCCACCGCGCGGTGGTCGTCGCCCAGCACACGCACCAGATCAAGGCACAGGCCGTGTGTCTCGCTGGCAGCGCAGCCTTCATCCGGGCGGCCTTGCGCGCCGGCAGGCGGGATCGCCAGATGGCTGTAATCCACCGCATCACCGGGGCGAAAGCGCGGTTCGGGCACATGCAGCTGCAAGGGCGCAAGGTTGCTTCTGGTGCCCTCGGTCATGCGCAATTCGTCCGCATCGGTCACTCCCGGCGCGCCTCCGGAGCGAGACGCATTATTAGCTTACGGCATAATAATATTACAACGCGCTTTCCGAGTCAATCAAACCGCCACGGGCGCGGCAATATGCGCCTGCGGGGCATAATCCGTCACCACAAAGTCCTCGATTCTGTACTCGAAGATCGATTCCGGCCGCCGCACGATCTCCAGCTTCGGGCGGCCTTCGGGCGCGCGCGCCAGCTGCGCTTCAACCAGTTCGGCGTGGTTCAGATAGAGGTGCGTATCGCCCCCCATCCACACCAGCTCGCCCGGCTCCAGATCGCACTGCTGCGCCAGCATCCGGATAAACAGCGCCCCGCCCCAGAGGTTGAACGGCAGCCCCAGCGCCACGTCGCAGCTGCGCTGATAGAGCAGGCCGGAAAGCTTTCCGTCCGCCACATGGAACTGGTAGGTCTTGTGGCACGGCGGCAGCGCCATCGCGTCCAGCTCGGCCACGTTCCACCCCTCGACGATATGGCGCCGGCTGCCGGGATTCTTGCGCAGGCTTTCCACCACCTCGGCCACCTGGTTGATCCCCGCAGGGCGCCGCGCAAACAGCCCTTCCCCCGCTGGCTCGTAAACCGGCCAATCGGTCCATTGCTTGCCGTAAACCGGCCCCAGATCGCCCCATTGCGCGGCAAACGCGGCATCCGCCACGATCCGCGCCGAAAAGTCCTTGCGGCTGATGGCATCGCCCGTCTCGCGCCGGTAGCGATCGAGCGGCCAGTCAGTCCAGATTTCCACACCCTGCGCACACAGCGCCCGGATGTTGGTATCGCCGGTGAGGAACCACAGGAATTCGCGCGTTGCCGTCTTCCAGTAGACGCGCTTCGTGGTGAGCAGCGGCATCGCCCCGCCTGCCAGATCGAAGCGCAGCTGCGCGCCGAACACGCTGCGTGTCCCAATGCCCGTGCGGTCCACCCGCGCGTCGCCTTCCTCCCAGATGCGGCGCATCAGATCGAGGTATTGCTGTTCGGGATGCGAAGGCTGCGCGCCTTGCGGGACTCGGGTCTGGGATGCGGCGCTGGCCATGCGCTCTGTCTAGCCATGTCCTGCCGCACTGACCAGCGCCCGGTGTACGCAGTTAACCTTAACCCCGCCCTTCCATGCCTTAAGTCCACTTCGGACTAAGCCTGCACCATGCAATCCACCACTGCCTTCCTGCCGACTCCCCGCCTCGCGCTCGCCGCACAGTGCGGCGTGCTGGCTCTTGTCATCGCGCTGGCCGAATTCGCCCCCCGGCCCGGCCTTGCCGCGCTTTATCTGCCGCTTGGCTCAAACCACCACGCCGCGCTCGATTGGGCTCTGGCCCATGGCGGTGCGATTGGCGGGGCGGGTCCATTTGGCGGCCTGATCCTGAACACCCCGCCCCCGGGCTTGGGTCTGCGCGCGCTCAGCGACGGCGCACTGGCCTTGGCTATCCCGTCTTTCCTTTGCCAACCTCCGGAAAACCCAGCTCATGTCTAACCCGATGTCCGCCCCGATTGACGAACTGCTTGCCGTTCGCCGCAACGGCCTCAAGGTTCTGGCCGCCACCTGTGTGCTGGCCTTGCTGGTAATCGGCGCGGGCACCGCCTTTGCCGAAACCGGCGCGCTCCCGCTCATCCTTGCGTTGGCCGTCGGCGCCATTCCGCTGGCGCTGGTGGCGCAGGGCCGCGCCGATGGCGGCACGCGCCTTGCGATGGCCAGCGCGATCGCGGCCTTTCCGATGATCGTGCTTTATCAGTGGTCCGGCCATCCTTTCATGGTCGATATCCACATGACCTTCTTCGCCGCGCTCGCCATGCTGGCCGCCATGGCCGATTGGCGCCCGGTGATCCTTGCCGCCGGGCTGACGGCCGTGCACCATCTGCTGGCCAATTTCCTCGCGCCCGATGTGGTGTGGGTCGGTGGCCCCGCCTTTGGGCGCGTGGTGTTTCACGCGCTTGTTGTTGTGGCGGAGACTGGCGCGCTTGTGATCCTGTGCGAACAAGTGGCGCGCCGAATCCAGTATCAGGCCGAAATCCGCGCCCGGGCCGAACGTATCGAAGCCGATGCTGCCACCGAACGCAGCCGCGCGTCGGCCGAACAGAACGCGGTGATCAGTGCCGTTGCCGCCCGGCTTGAAGCCATGGCGCAGGGCGATCTGGCGCTGCGCATCACCGATCCCTTCCCCCCCGCCTACGAAGCCCTGCGCACCTCGTTCAACGCCGCCGCCGCCGATCTTGATCAGTTGCTAGGCCGGGTCACGGCAGCTGCGCAGCAGATCGCCACAGGCTCGTCCGAAATCCGCAGCGCCTCGGATGATCTGGCCCGCCGCACCGAAGCGCAGGCCAGCGCCATCGCGGCCAACAGCGAGGCAACCGGCCAGCTCGCAACCGGCATCCGCGCCACGGCCGGCCGCGCCGAAGCAGTGAACCAAACCACCGCCGATGCCCAAGCCGATGCCGCCACTGGCGGCGCCGTCGTCGAACGCGCGATTGCCGCGATGAATGCCATCGCGCAGTCGTCCAGCGAAATCGCCCAGATCATCACGATCATCGATGGCATTGCCTTCCAAACCAACCTCCTCGCGCTCAATGCCGGGGTAGAGGCTGCCCGCGCCGGCGAGGCGGGCAAGGGCTTTGCCGTTGTTGCCACCGAAGTGCGCGCGCTGGCCCAGCGCAGCGCTGATGCCGCGCAGGATATCAAGAACCTGATCGGCGCATCCTCGGCGCAAGTCGGCACCGGGGTCGAACTGGTGGGCGAAACCGGCTCGGTGCTGCGCACGATTGTCGAGCGCGTGAGCGAGATCGGCGGCGCGATCAGCGCCATTGCCGATGAATCCTCAGGTCAGGTGGAATCGCTCGGCACGGTAAGCGCCAGCTTCAGCCGCATCGATCAAGTCACCCAGCAGAACGCCGCGATGGTGGAGGAAAGCAACGCCGCCGCACACAGCCTGCTGCGCGAGGCCGAAACTCTGCAGGCGCTGGTCGCGCGTTTCCGCCTTTCCGCTACGAGCCAGGCATCCGCAGCCCCCTTGCGCCGCGCTGCCTGAGGCGGTGCGGGCGGGGCCATGCGATTTCTTGCAAAAAGGGTGCTTGTCACTCACGAATGCCCCGCCTATAGCGCGCCCCTGCCTCGCTTCCGGGCGCCCATCCGGGTGTTTCGGAAGTGAACGATCGGTCGGGGAATAGCTCAGCCTGGTAGAGCACTGTCTTCGGGAGGCAGGGGCCGGAGGTTCGAATCCTCTTTCCCCGACCACTTCGTTCCATTGTAGTTGGATCGGGCCGCAAAGGCCCCATTTTTCCCGGGTGTAGCACGCAGGGCGGTGCGTGCCTTTCGGGACCGCGCCTTTCAAAGCCCCGAAGCGCGCTCCGCCATCAAACCGATCAACACGGAAAGCCCGCCCAGCAAAACC
>JAIXYF010000140.1 GCA_027490345.1 Novosphingobium sp. | reverse complement strand
TCGCTGACCATCGCCGGCCCGGTTGCCGGGGGCAGCTTCACCGCTGCCGTGGCAGGCGATGCGCAGCTTGGGGCCATTGCCGCCGCGCGCAGCATTCTGGTGGATACCGGCGGCACTGCGCGCATGAACGGCTTGTGGCAATCCCCGCTGATCGAACTGCGCGCCAATGATCTTGTCATGCCCGCCGGCGCAGGCCTCGATGCCGGGCAGACGGGCGCGATCACGCTGATTTCGCGCAATACCGGGGGGCTGCGCATCGGCGACGGGCTGGATGACAGCCTCGTTCCCTCAACCGGTTTCGCGATCAGCAATGCCGAATGGAGCCGGATCGAAAGCGGCTCGCTCAACCTGTTCGGGCGCGATGGGGCTGGCGCGGTTGATCTGGTGATCGGCCAGCTTGACGTGACCGGGCCGGATGCAGGCAGCACGATCAACGATCCCTCCGGCACGATCCGCTTTTTCACGGGCGCTTCGCCCACTTCGGCACCCAGCGGCACGATCCGCATCGCCGGGGCATTGGCGGCACGGGGTATTCGTGCGGGCAATGCGTTGGTGTTCCGGACCGGCCAGTTCCAGCTCGCCTCCGATACCGGCAGCCTCGCCCTGCTCGGCACGGGCGAGGCGCTTTCGGGCACGCTGCGGATCGAGGCGGGCGACATCCATGTCGCCGCGTCCCCGCTGCTCGCGCGACTTGCCGCTGATCCGTTCTTTGCCGGGGTAGAGCCTGCGCTTGATCAGGAAACCGTGGGGGGCAGCGGCGCCGTGGTCCGCGCTGGTGCCCTTGATTTCACCGTCGGGCGCAGCTTCTACATTCAGCGTACGGGCACCGGCACCGACCCACTGGGCTTCGAGGAGCCCCTGGATGGCTTCCGTGTGCGCCCGGCCGGGCTAGCCCGGATCGCGGTGATAATCAACGGCACGTTCCGCGCGGCAGCCGGTCTGGTCAGTGGCGCTGAAGCCTGGCGGCAGTTCAAGGCCAGCAGCCCTGACATCGCAAGCTTTACCACGGACAGCCGCCTCAACGGCTGCCTCCTGAGCGCGGCGACATGCGGGCCGGATGTGCCGGTAATCGGACCTGTGGCCGATCCTGATCCGGGGTTCCGCACGCTGATCGACGTGCTCGAAGATCCGCCGCTGGAGGATGCGCCGTCTGATCCCGAGAAGCGCGATCCGCCGGTGCAGAGCGCGATCCTGCCCCCCTCGGTGGTGCTGGCGGTGCAGCCCGATTCCTTGCCCGGCCGGATCGATGAACCGATTGCCGGCAGCGGCAATCCGGCGTTGATGAGCGGTAGTGCGCTGGAAGGTGCGGGCCAATGAAGTGGGTGTCTGGCCTGATTGCGGCGCTGGCGCTGCTGGGCACCATGGTGGCTCCGACCGAGCTTGCCGCGCGCAGCGAGCCGATTGCGGTGCGCAGCAGCTTTCGCGTTGGCTCGGCAGGCGTGGTCTGCACCGCGCAGATTGCCGCGCGTGATCCGCGGCTCTCTGGCATGTTCGACCGGGCCTATACCCTCTCGTGCCGTGATGCGGCGGGACCGGTCGGCACGCTTGCGGCGCTGCGGCGCGCGCTGCCGATCGATGCCGCGGCGCAGCCGGGTGTGCCGGCGGCTGCCGGGCCGGGGCAGGTCTGCGGCGCTGCGGGCCGCGCGGTGATCGATGCACTGGGCGATGCGAGCGCGATGCTCTGCCGCGATCCGGCCAGCGGGCTCGATTATCGGCGCTACGGCGTGGTGCGCGGGGATACCAGTTATATGGTGGAAGGCCTCGCCGCCTATGATGCCGCGCTGCGGCTGGCGCTGGCCACTGTCGTGCTGAACCGGCAGGTGCCGGGTGAGATCAAGGTTGCCACCACCGAAGTGACCGATGCGGCAGCGTTTGCGCGGCTGCAGGCGGGTCTGCTCGATCCGCGCGGCGTGCGCGGCGAAGGCTATTTGCGCAACAATGGCAGCAGCTTTGCCGAAAGCGCGGCCTTCTTCGAAGTGCTGGCGGAAAAGGCGCGCGGGCAGAAGGGCGGGCAGGCCGAGATGGCCGAGGCTTATGCCAATGCGGGGCTGCAGCAATCCAATCTTGGCAATTTCGATGCCGCAGCCCGGCTGTTTGGCGAAAGCCTGCGCGCGGCACTGACCGGAGACGGTCTGGCCCAGCGACTGCTGCGCAATTACCGCGCGCTGGACCTGCTCAATCAGCGCCGCCCCGCAGCGGCGGCGGCAGCGCTGGCCGCGCCGGTCGATCCGGTGAACGCCGTGTTCGATGGGGCGCGGCTGGCTGACGGCGTGATCAATCTGCCGCTGGCTGAGGCGCTGAACCTCGCGAACGCCGCGACGCGGCGCATGGGTTCGCCCGAACCGGCGCTGACCCGGGCCGAGAAGGCCGAAATCCTCGATGCGCAGGCGCAGGCCATCGGTGCAACGGCGGCGCGCATGGCGGGCCGCACCGCTGAAGCGCTGAGCGGGTTTTCTGCTGCGCGCGATCGGCTTGCGCTGGTGCGCGGCGGGCAAGTGGCTTCGATCGTGTGGCTGGCAGCGGACATCGATATTGAAGTGGCCCGGATTGCCGGGGCCGCCGGGCGGACAAGCGAAGCCTCAGCCGGGTTTGACCGCGCCATCGCGGCGCTGGAAGCGGCCTATCCCGCATCGCCTGCGGTGCTTTCAGCCAAGGCGCGCAAGGCCGGGTTCCTGCTGGCGGCGGGCGAGCGGGCGGCGGCGCGCCAGCTGTTTGGCGCCGTAGTTGATGAAAGCGCGAGCATTCCCGATAGCGGCACCACGTTGCGTGATTTGCTGGCGCCCTATTTTGCGCTTCTGGCGGGCGAGCCGGGTGATCGGGCCGCCGCTGCGGCGTTTGCCGCCGCGCAAGTGCTGGAGCGGCCCGGTGTCGCGCAGACCCAGGCGATTCTGGCGCGCCAGCTAGCCGAAGGCAACGATGCCGCCGCTGCCCTGTTCCGCCTTTCGTTGGCGCGCAGCCGCGATATCGTGCGCGCGGAAGGCGAAGTGGCCCGGCTTGGCGCGCTGCCCGATCCGGGCTCTGCCGAAACGGACGAACTTGCCGCCCAGCAGGACGTGCTGGTGGGCCTGCGCCGCGAGCAAACCGGCATTCTGGCTCAGCTTTCGGCCTTTCCGCGCTACACGGCGCTGGCCATCAAACGCATTCCCCTGCTGGACATGCAGGCCGCGTTGCTGGACGGTGAGGCCTATTACAAGCTCGTGGCCGCGGGGCAGGATCTCTATGGCCTCTACGCGACGAGCCGTTCGGCCCGGCTGTTTGCGCTGCCGCTATCGCGCGATCAATTGGCGCGCGAAGTTCAGAAAATCCGCGACAGCATCGTTACGATCGAAAACGGCAGGGCAGTCAACCGGCCGTTCGATCTTGATCGTTCGCGCGCGCTCTACAAGGCGCTGCTTGGCCCAGTGGACGCGGACCTGCCCGGTGTGCGGCATCTGGTGTTCGAACCTGATGCCGCGATGCTGCAGCTTCCGCCGGCTGTGCTGGTCACCGCCGATGCCGGGATCGCGGCCTACAAGGCGCGCACGGTGGATATCGATGCCGATGCATTTGATTTCACCGGGATTGCCTGGCTGGGCCGGGGCCGCGCGATCTCGATTGCGGTCAGCCCGCGCGCGTTCCTTGATCTCAGGGCCTTGGCCCCTTCCGGCGCGCGGCGCCCCTATCTGGGCCTTGGGGACAACGCGGTTCCGCAGCAGCGCCCGTTGGCAGCCGTGGCCGATAGCTGCGATTGGCCGCTCAGCGTGTGGCAGCGCCCGGTTAAGGCCGACGAGCTGCTGTTTGCCGCCCGGACCATCGGCGGCGCCAGCGCGGTGCGGACGGGCAGCAGCTTCACAGACACCGCGCTTCTGGCTGATCCCGCGCTCGATCAGTACCGCGTGCTTCATTTCGCCACGCATGGTCTGGTTTCGGCCCCGCGCAAGGATTGCCCGGCGCGGCCGGCACTGGTGACGAGCTTTGCCGCCAGCGGATCAGACGGCCTGCTCAGCTTCCGCGAGATCTTCGATCTCAAGCTCGATGCCGATCTGGTGATCCTTTCGGCTTGCGATACGGCAGGGATGGCAACGGTCGCTGCCAGCCGCGAGGCAGGGGTGACGACGGGCGGCAACTATGCACTCGACGGGCTTGTGCGCGCGTTCACCGGGGCAGGGGCGCGGGGCGTGATCGCCAGCCACTGGCCGGTGCCCGATGATTACGACGCCACGCAGCGGCTGATCAGCGGGCTGATTGCGGGCAAGCCGGGCGAATCGGTGGGCGATGCGCTGGCGGGTGCCGAAATCAGGCTGATGGACGATCCGCAGACTTCGCATCCGTTCTATTGGGCCGCGTTTGTGGTGGTGGGCGATGCAGCCAAGCCCGCGCTGGCCACGTCCACTTTGGGCACTCCTGCGGCTCGCTGAACGGGCAAGCAGTGCATAAATCCGCTTGGGGCTGGACCTTGGCTTTGCATTGATGCACTATGCTGCAGTGCGATAGGGATATGACAAGAGCGCATGACCCGCATGGCACATCGCTTAACCGGCCGTTCCCGGCCTCTGCAGGAAGGAGTTCTCGCCAGCATCTGTCTTGATGACCGCATGGGAGAGTCCGGGTTTCGATCCGGCGCCGACGGAGCAACCCCCCAGGAAACTCTCAGGCACCATGAACCGTGTGGTCTTGACACTCTGGAGAGTGATGGCGCGCCCGAACGGTCATGCGTTTGGGAAGTAGCCATCCGCCGACGGAGAAAGCCGCGAGGTAGGGTCACACGCAGCTGCCGTGT
>JAIXYF010000253.1 GCA_027490345.1 Novosphingobium sp. | reverse complement strand
CTGGCCATCGACCTGTCGCTGCCCCAGCCCAATTACTATCGCCCGGCGGTCGCCTTTCGCAATGGCGATGGCACGCTGGTTCTGGGGGACTGGGCCGCACCGGTCTTTCCCGAAGCCATCGCACTTTCGGTGGATGGCAGGGCCGCGCACCACTGGCCCCTCTCGCGGCTGGTGCGCCCCATCCCGGACCTGATTAGCGAAATCAGCCAGTTCCTCACGCTCAAGGCAGGCGATGTCCTGCTGATCGGGTTTGCCGGTGATGCGCCGGACGTCCGGCCGGGGCAGATCCTCAGCGCGCAGACCAGAGGGTTTGCCGATGCCGGATGCCTGGTCGGGGGAGCACGAGCATGAAGCGCGCACGCATCTATCACCGGGGACGCGATGTCTGGGCCGTGGTCTCGGACGACGCGGCCACGCTTACCCTGCCCGGCGGCCAGCAGATCGCAGCCGCCCACGCGCAGTGGTTGCCGCCGGTCACGCCGGGTGCCGCTGTCTACGCGCTCGGCCTCAATTTTGCGGATCACAACAAGGAGCTGGGCTTTGCGCCCAAGCTGGATAACCCGCTGATCTTCATGAAAGGCGGCAATTGCTTCGTCGGGCATCACGGCGATACGCCGCGCCCCGCCGATGCCAACCAGATGCATCCCGAATGCGAACTGGTCGCGGTGATCGGACGCCCGGCAAGGCATGTCAGCCGCGATGAAGCGCTGGCCTGCGTCTCGGGCTACACCATCGCCAACGACTACGCGATCCGCGAGTATCTGGAGAACTACTATCGCCCCAACGCGCGGGTGAAGAACCGCGATGCCACGACACCGATCGGTCCGTGGATTGTCGATGCCGCCGATGTGCCCGATCCTCAGGTGCTACGCATGACCACCCGGGTCAATGATGCTCTGGTTCAGGATGGCAGCACCGCGGATATGATCCTAGATGTCGCAGGCCTGATCGCCTACCTGTCATCGGTGACCACTCTCATGCCCGGCGACATGATCCTGGCCGGCACCCCGCAAGGCGTCCATTTCTGCGCTGCTGGCGACACGGTGGTGTGCGAGATCGAGGGGATTGGCCGCCTGGTCAATCATCTGGTGCCGGCATGAGCCTCTACCAGCTTTCGAAACTGCTCTATGTCCTCAACCGCGATGACGGCGCCAAGGCACAGTTCCAGCAGGATCCGGGCAGTTTTGCCGATGGCTTCGATCTGACTGGCGAGGAACGGCAGGCGATCCTCGATCATGATATCGGCCTGCTCTACGTGCTGGGCGTTAATGGCCAGATCTTGATGCACTTTGCGGCGCTGTGCGGCATCGCTTGGGCCGATTACCTGCAGATGATGCGCGACGGCGTGGAAAAGTACGGCCCGGTGCGGGCTGGGCTCTATGCGATGACGACTGCGTTGGATGAAAAGGTGGCAGGACTATGAGCCTTGTCTTTACCGGTATCTGTAGCCACGCACCGGGCATTACCGCGCGCGCCGATCTGGCCCCGCCCGAGCAGCGCGATGCGTTCTATGCAGCAATGGACGGGCTGCGGCGCGATCTGGCAGCGTCCAAACCCGATGCCGTGATCATCGTGGCCGCCGAACACTTCGCCAATTTCTTCATGAACAACATGCCGGCTTATGCCATTGGCATGGGTGCAAACTATTCCGGCCCGATTGAGGATCCCGATTGGCTCAAGATACCCTTGCGCAAGCAGGCGGGTGCGCCCGACCTCGGCAAACGGCTGGTCTCCGAAATGCTCCATACGGTCGATGTCGCCTATTGCGAGGAATGGCAGTTCGACCACGGCATCATCGTGCCGCTGCATCTGCTGGATCCGGACAACGAGATGACCGTGATCCCGGCCAACATCAATTGCCAGGGACCGCCACTGACCCCCCTGCACCGCGCCTGGGCCTTTGGCGAGGCGATCCGCCGCGCTGCCGATGCGGTGCCCGAGCGCATCGCGCTCATCGCCACGGGCGGCATCTCGCATTGGCCCGCAACCCCCGACAGCGGCCGGATCAACGAGGCATGGGACCGCGATTTTCTCGATCGCTGGTTGGCGAACGACAAGGATCGGCTGCTCGCCTACACCGATGCGGAAACCTATCGCGATGCCGGGCAGGGCGGGTTCGAAATTCGCACCTTCATCGCGGCTGCGGCGGCAGCTGGGGGCAAGGGTACCTTGCACTGCTGTGAGCCAATTCCCGTTTTTGCCGTCAGTTGTACGGCTGCCACGATGGAGATTGTCTGATGGCCCATGCCACTGTGGAATGGACCGACAATCTGGCGGGCAAGTTCGATCTAAAGGCGCTGCTGCAGCTCATTGCCGAGGATATGCGCGAGCGTGCCGATGGAGTATTCCCGGTCGGAGGCATTCGCGTGCGCGGCATCCGCCTGACCGACTATGTCATTGCCGATGATGCCTGCGCCGAAGACGCCTTCATCAACATCAACGTAAAAATGGGCGCGGGCCGCAGCGCGGAGTTTCGCAAGGCCTATTTCGATGCACTTTTCGTCCGAGTTCGCGCATTTCTTGGGGATCTCTTCGAAAAGCGCCCACTTGCCCTCACCCTCTACGTGGAGGAAGCCGAGGGCTGGAAGCACAACAGCATTCACAAACGACTGGAAGCGAAACACTGATGCCGCTGAGCGAAACCATTATCGCTGACCTGGCCGTACGGCTTGACGTGGCCGAGCGCAGCCGCACGCAGATCGGGCAGTTCAGCCTCGAACACCCCGAGATGACGCTGGACGACGGCTATGCGGTCAGCCGCGCCTGGGTGCGGCAAAAGCTGGCGGCCGGGCGCAAGGTCATCGGCCACAAGATCGGCCTGACCAGCCGCGCCATGCAGCGGTCCTCGAATGTGACCGAACCCGATTTCGGCACGCTGCTCGACGACATGCTGTTCCCGGACGGGCAGGACATTCCCGTCGCGCGTTTTATCGAACCGCGCATCGAAGTGGAATTGGCCTTTATCCTCAAGGCACCGCTCAGCGGCCCGAACTGCACGATCTATGATGTGCTCAATGCCACGGACTACGTGACCCCCGCGCTCGAGATCATCGACGCGCGGATCGAGCGGATTGACCGGGCCAGCGGCGTGACACGCAAGGTCTACGACACCATTTCCGACAACGCCGCCAATGCCGGAATCGTGGTGGGCGGACGCCCGGTAAAGCCCGATGCGGTCGATCTGCGCTGGGTCAGCGCCTTGCTCTATCGCAACGGCGTCATCGAGGAATCGGGCGTTGCGGCGGCGGTGCTCAATCATCCGGCCAATGGCGTGGCCTGGCTCGCCAACCGGCTCTCCTTGCACGGCGAGACGCTGGAGCCGGGCCAGATCGTGCTTGGCGGCAGCTTCACAGCGCCGGTCTTCGCGCGGGCGGGTGACAGCTTCCACGCCGACTACGGCAATCTGGGCTCGATTTCGGTGCGCTTCGTATGAGCTTCAAACAAGCGCTCGCCGGGAAACGCCCGCTGTTCGGTCTGTGGCAGGCCATGGCCAATGGCTATGCCGCCGAAATCTGCGCGCACGCGGGCTATGACTGGCTGCTGTTTGACGGCGAGCATTCACCCAACACGGCGCAAACGCTGCTTTGCCAGTTGCAGGCGGTCAGCCGCTTCGCGCTGGAACCCATCGCGCGGGTGCCATCAGGTGATCCGGTCTCGATCAAGCAGTACCTCGATCTGGGCTTTACCACCCTTCTGATCCCGATGGTGGACAGCGCCGAGCAGGCGGCGGCGGTTGTCTCGGCTAGCCGCTATCCACCCCAAGGCATTCGCGGTGTGGCCAGCGCCACGGCGCGGGCCACGGGCTTTGGCACGGACAAGGACTACCTGCGGCAAGCAGCCGACCGGGTGACCGTGATCGCGCAGATCGAAAGCCGGGCCGCGCTCGGCAATATCGCGGGAATCGCGGCTGTGGAGGGGATCGACGCGCTGTTCATCGGCCCCGCCGATCTGGCCGCCTCGCTTGGCCATCTTGGCAATCCGATGCATCCCGATGTGCAAGCGGCTATTGCGACCGCGAAGGCGGTAATTGATGCTGCCGGCAAGCCTGCAGGCATCTTCGCGCTTTCACCGGAGGATGCGCGAAACCGGGCGGCGCAAGGGTTTCGCTTTATCTCCATCGGTAGCGATATCGGCGTGCTGCTGGGTGGCGCAAAGGCCCTGCTTGCTGCGGTGAGTTGAGCAATCTTGTTATGCAGGCACTGTCAGCGCGAACCCTCGTGCGCCTCGCTCCCGCTTTGTGCCCTCGCCCGCCAGACTTTGGGTGTCTCGCCGCGCAAGGCTTTGAACGTCCGGGTAAAGTGGGAAGGGTCTGAAAAGCCGGTCAACTCGGCCACTTGCGCCATATCGAGTTCCGTGAACAGCAGGAGCCGCTCGACCTCGCGCACGATGCGCCGCCGCACAAATTTCGAAACATGCAGGCCTGTGGCAGCGTGGCACGCCTTGTTGAGCAGATACGGCGTCGTGCCGATCTCGGCCGCCAGATCAGAAACGCTCGGATGGTCCTTGAATCGCTGTTCAACGCAAGTCTGCAGCTTCTGGAACAGAGGGGTTTTGAGCATTGAGCCAGCCATTAGCCGCCCCTGCTCGGCCAGATGGCGGCCGATGCTGATGAAAATCAGGCCTGCCAGCGCCCCGACTGTTTCTTGGCAGCCCCAGCCGGAACCCGCGTAGTCACGCTCCGCTCGGGCAAACAGGACCTCGAGGCCATCGGGCAAGCCCGGCCCGCATTCCACGAGACAAGGGTGGAGGAACACTTGCGCTCCATGTCCCAGTTCGATGGAAGCCAGCTGCGCCTCGGCATGCTCACGCGCCAAGGAAATGACGATCGCATCACTGCCCGGTTCAACCGAGAACCCATGAATCCTGCCAGCCGGTATCCAGCACAGCAAGCCCGGTGAAACCGGGTGCCGCTGGTCTTCCAGGACATACTCGCCCGCGCCGGAAACCCAGTATGTCAGTTGGTGGAGATGCGGATGCCGATGGGGTTCGACTGTCCCGTTGTGCAAGGCGATCCGGCTGGACGTCCGCTCCACGTGGAAACCGGCGGAGAATCCGGTCTCGGGAGACTCGCCGAAGAGGGCATAGGACGGAAGCGCATCACCTAGCACGGGAGCACAATAAGCCAGATTTGAGAAATTGGCCATTTAATTTGACATGACCGCATTTCCCGAATTTCCTTCACGTGATAAATAAATACTATATACACCGGGAATCAAGGGAGAAGGTGATGTTCATCCGCAACGCATGGTATGCAAGCGCATGGGGACATGAACTGCAGGCTGACAACATGGTCTCGCGCAAGATCCTGGGCGAAACCCTGCTCTTCTACCGGACCAGCCAAGGCAGCGTCACGGTCATGCGCGACCGGTGCAGCCACCGGTTTGCGCCGCTGTCCATCGGTCGGCGCGAAGGCGATTGCGTACGCTGCATGTACCACGGCCTTGTGTTTGATGCGGCCGGCAAGTGCGTTGAAGAGCCCGGCCGCAAAGGCGTCAGCCCCAACACCGATGTTCGCCTCTATCCTTCGGCCGAGCGCTACAAGCTGGTCTGGGTCTGGATGGGCGATCCGGCCCTGGCAGATCCGGCACTGATCCCCGATTGCCACTTCCAGGACGATCCGGCCTGGGCCTGCGATCCGCGCTACATTTATTATGAAGCCGATTACCGGCTGATCCTCGACAATCTGCTCGATTTCTCGCACCTGACATTCGTGCATGAAAACACGCTGGGCGGTTCCAAGAAGATTGCCGAGATCAAGCCGAAAGTCGAGCAGACCGAGGACGGTGTGAAGCTGACCCGGTGGTATCTCGATGAACCGGGCGTCGCCCCTTACCTTGATGGTTTTGCAACGTTTGAGGGCCGCGTTGATCGCTGGCACATCTATCATCTGACCACTCTGGGCAATGTCTTCGTGATGGACTCAGGTTCTGCTCCAGTCGGTACAGGAGCGCCCGAGGGTATCCGGGTGCCCGAGGCGATGCAGTTTGTGGCCACGCAGATCGTCACGCCCGAAGATGAAAAGCACGCGCACTTCTTCTGGAGCTATGCCCACAACTTCCGGCTCGAAGATAGCGCGTTCACGCGGATGCTGACCGACCGCATCCAGGAAGGCTTCGTGGAAGACAAGTTCTTCATCGAGAAGCAGCAGGCCGTGATCGACGAAGGCGGCAGCGAAGGCATGGCCTTCATTCTAGCCGACAATGGCCTCGCCTTGGGGCGGCGGCTGATCGAGCAGAAGCTGGCAGAAGAAGCCTCCGCCTGATCCGAGTTAGCATACGAACGGGGACGCACGATGATCGCCACGAAACTGACCGAGCGTTACAAGATCCAGCATGCGTTCACGGCTGCGGGCATGGCATTTGCCGGGGAATATCCTGAATTCGCCGCAGCCGTTTCCAATGCCGGAGGGATCGGCGCCATCGGTGTGGGCTTCACGCCGGGCGAAGAGTTGCGGACCCGGATCGCACGGACCCGCGAACTGACCACAAAGCCCTTCAACGTCAATTTCATCACCTGCTTCGACAATGACGCGCAGATCCGCGTCTGCGCCGAAGAAGCACCAGCAGTCGCCTCCTTCCATTGGGGGCATCCCGATCCGGCGCACATGAAGCTGCTGCTCGATGCCGGGATCTCGGTGTGGGTGCAGGTCGGGACGGTCGAAGATGCGCGCCGCGCGGTGGGCGAAGGGGCCGAGGTCATCATCGCCCAAGGCTGGGAAGCCGGGGGTCACAACTATGGCGGCCTGCCGACGTTCGTCCTGGTTCCCGAGATCATTGATGCGGTCGCTCCGGCCATGGTCTTGGCATCGGGTGGGATTGTTGATGGCCGCGGTGTGGCAGGTGCCCTTGCACTCGGTGCGGATGGAGTCTGGGTCGGCACTCGGCTGGTCGCCAGCGAGGAAGCTGCCGTCCATCCCGAGCACAAGCGCCGGATTGTTGCAGACAAGGGCGAAAACACCATCCGCTCCGCAATCTTTGGGCCGGAATGGCCACATTTCAATCCGATGCGCCTGCTGCGCAATCGCGTGGTCGATGAGTGGACCGACCGCCTCGCCGAAGTGCCGATGGAACGCGATCACTTGCCCGAGATTGGCAAGACCATGTTCCTTGGGCAGGAAACCGTGATGCGCAAGTTCAACGTGATTTTGCCCTCACCCGATACCGAAGCAGACTGGGAAGAGATCCCTTTCCTGGCAGGACAAGGCACAGGGCTGATCCACGATGTCCGGCCGGCCGGCGAAATTGTCGAGACAATGATGGCGGAAGCAGAAGCGATCCTCGGCCGCCTCGGCAAAGCGGCCGGATGATGGACCCGATTGCGGAAATGCTGCGAAAACTGCGCGCCGGGGAAACCACGGCGCGCAGCCTTGTGGAGGCGTCGCTCGCGGCCGAACGGGCACAGCGGCATCTCAACAGCTTTATCAGCGTGGATGCCGAAGCCGCTCTGGCTGCAGCGGACGCTGCCGACGCGGCTTACAAGGCCGGTCGCGCCCGCACACTGGAAGGCGTGCCGATCGCGGTGAAGGACAATCTCGCAGTGCGCGGCCTGCCCTTCACTGGCGGCAGCAAGGCGCTCGGTGCAGCAGTGGCCGAACGCGATGCAGGCGCCGTGGCCGCCATGCGCGCGGCCGGTGCGATCGTGATCGGCAAGACCGGGCTGCATGAATTTGCCTTTGGCGTCACCAGCAACAACGGCGCGTTCGGGCCAATCCGCAATCCCGCCGCCCCCGATCACGCCAGCGGCGGCTCAAGCGGCGGAGCTGCGGCTGCCGTTGCCGCCGGGATAGTTCCCTTGTGCCTTGGCACGGATACCGGCGGTTCGGGCCGCATCCCGGCTTCGTTCTGCGGCTGCACCGGATTTCGCCCGACAACCGCGCGCTATCCGGTCACGGGGGTCATGCAACTCACCTGGACCTTCGATGCCACCGCCGTTCTTGCGTCCTGCGCGCAGGATCTGGAATTGGTCGATGCCGTATTGACTGGGCAGAAGTATAGTTCCCCTGCCCTGCCCGCACCGTCCGCGATCCGGCTTGGCGTGCCGCGCTCGTCCTTCGCGGCAGGCTGCGCGCCCGCTGTGGCTGCGGCCTTCGCCAGCGCGCTTGACCGCCTTTCATCTGCCGGTGTGCAGCTCGTCGATGTCGATCTTGCCGACGTCCTGCTCCACGATCAGGCGGCAGCCTTTCCCATCGCCTTGTTCGAAGGCCGGCAGCTCTGGCTGCGCGAACTGGCCCGCCACGGCCTCGGCATTCCGCAGTTTCTCGGCGCGCTGTCCAGCCCCGATGTGCGCGAGGTGTTTGCGGTGATGCTGGGCGAAGGCATTGCACTGGCTGATTACAGCTCCGCCATGAACGACCATCTTGTGCCGCTTCGCCACGCCTATGCGCAGTGCTTCGCCGCCGCATCGCTCGATGCCGTGGTGTTTCCTACAGTACCGGTCACTGCGCCTCCGATTGGTGAGGACAAAGTGGTGCGGGTGGGCGGGCACGACATGCCGCTGTTCCCCACCATCGTGCGCAATACCAGCCCTGGAGCGCTCGCCGGCATTCCGGGCATATCGCTTCCCTGCGGCCTTGCCGACGGCCTGCCGTTCGGGCTGGAAATCGACGGTCCGCAAGGGTCTGATCTCATGCTGATTGCCATAGCCCGCATGATCCAGGAAGCTATCCAAGGCAAACAAGGGGCGGGCCAATGATCAAGCACCTCTACATCTACCCGGTGAAGGGCCTGTCCGGCGAACCGCTTCAGACCTTGCGGCTCGAATCCGGGCTTGGCATCCCGCTTGACCGGTCGGTTGCGATTTCGCGCAAAGCCGGCATCTTCGATCCGGCTGCGCCCGCCGCACTGACCAAGGACAAGTTCCTGATGTTGATGCGCGACGAGGCGCTCGCACTGCTGGTCACGCGCTTTGATCCCGAGACCCAGACCTTGACCGTTGATCGCGGCGGCGTGCGCCAGTTCGCGGCGTGTCTGGCCGATCCAGCAGGCCGGGCCGAGACTGAAGCCTTTTTTGCCGCCTATTTGGGCGATGAGAAGCTCGATCCCAAAGTCGTGGGTGCCCCCGGGCATCAGTTCACCGATATCAGCGTGGTCTCGCCTGAAAAGATGCGCGCCATATCGCTCATCAACCTGCGCTCGGTCGAAGCACTTGCGGCCGCCATCGGCCGACCGGTCGACCATCGCCGCTTTCGCGCCAACATCTATTTCGAGGGCGAGCAGGCTTGGGAAGAGCTGGACTGGATCGACCGTGAGATTGCCATCGGCGGGGCACGGATGCAGGTCACCATGCGCACGCGCCGCTGCGCCGCTACCCAGGTGAACCCCGAAACCGCCGAACGCGACATCAATGTGCCCGCTGAGATACGCCGCCATTTCGGCCATTTCGACATGGGCGTCTACGCCGAGGTCACCAATGGCGCCGAAGTGGCGATTGGCGAGCCGGTGGCATTGACCGGCTCCACCTGATGCGGTTCCACACCCGGCTCGGCGCCGATGGTCGATCCTCCAGCGCCTCCGGGCCGCCCTCGAGGTAGCGGTCATACCAGCGGTAGAATGTCCGACGGGCGATGCCTAGCTGGTCCAGCGTCCGCTTGGCGGGCAGGTGCGACTGTTCGACGATCCGGATAATCTCTAGCTTCTCGAATGCGGGATACCTCATT
>JAIXYF010000359.1 GCA_027490345.1 Novosphingobium sp. | reverse complement strand
CTTTCGGCAATGGGGAACCGCCGGGAGCGGCGAAGGGACAAGCCGCCGAAAGCGGCACGGGGGAAAGCCGCCGAAAGCGGCAGGGGCAGAGGCCGCGCGGTTAGCGGCCTCTGCCCTGCGGATCAACCGGTTCCGCGCGCCAGCAGCCTGAGGCGTGAGGCAAATTCGCCGCGATCGACATAGCAGCCATGGAGATGGCGCAAGCCCGAGGCGGGATCAAACGCCTCACGCCCATGGAGCACGCGGCGGTTGTCGAACACGATCATTTCGCCCGGCTGCAGCTTGAAAGTCAGCCGATAGGCCGCATCGCGCGTCATCGCCATGAACGTGCGATAGGCGTTGTAGTACGCGGGCAGCACGTCTGCCGGCATATCGAACGTGGCGGCGATATGAGCGTTCCAGCGAATCTCGCTGACGGCGCCGCTGCGCGCCAGCGTGATGACCGGGGCGTGGGTGCGGATATCCGCTTCCCCGTCATGAAAGCGAAAGGGGATGGCCACTTCGCTGAGCAGGCGGAAGGCGTCAGGATCGCGCGCGCGCAGATCGGCAGCCAGCGCAAAGCCATCGGCAAACAGCGAGCCGCCGCCTTGCGCTTCGTTGGCAAGGCAGTGGAGAAACTGGTAGCCGGGCGGCACTTCCTGATTGGGCAGGTCGGTGTGCAGCGGCAGGCTGACGGCGGTGTAGGCCAGATTGTTGGGATCTGGCTTGTTGATCACCTCGAAGGTCTCGCCGAAATTGGTCTGGCGCAGGAACCCGATGCGCCGGGCGACTGCCACGCCGGCCTCGGTGCTGTCTGCCAGCCCATCGACGAGCGAGAGGCCCGTGGCGGCGGTTTCCTCCAGCCAGGCGCGCAGTGCGCCATCATCGGCCAGAAGCTGTGCTGCGCCATAGCGGGGCACGCCGCCGGGGGTCAGGTCTGCGCGCCACAGGCGGGGGGCGATGGCGGCAGAATCGGCTGCCGGGCTTCCGGGCCGGTGCGCGGCCAGCAGGGCCAGCGGCATGCGGCTGACATGTCCGTCAGCGTAGCGCAGCACCAGCGCATCACCGGCCTGCGCCGCTTCTGAAAGCACCGGAGCCGCATCAAGATCGAGCAGATCGAGCACGCGCTCTTCGGTCTGCGGGTGAAAGGCGCTTGGGCAATTGTCGCGCAACCAGAGCGTTGGATAGGCGGCGTGCGTGCCATCGGCGAAAGTGAGGAGGAGCGCGTCGGCGCGCGCCTCAAAGCTGGAAAGATTCATGGAACAATCCCGTCATGTCGCAAAGGTGATCGCGGCTTTTGCGGATCAGCCCTGCGGCGGCGGGCGCCAGTCTTGCACTTTGCCATAGGCCACCGACGCCGGGCGGCCGCTGGAAGCAATAGAGGACGCGGAGCGTATCATGGCCCTGTGGTCTAGGGCCGCTGCCAGAGCGCAACAAGCGAAAACCTGCGGACAGGCGCATTGCCTCATGCGCGCGGCCATGCGACCTTTTGGCGCAATGCATGACCCTGTACCTGCCGCTGCTAAAGCCCGCTCCGTGAGCGCACCGGGCGCTTTCCTTCCCACGCTGGTCGGCATCGGCGCGGCCACAGCGGCGGCGCATATCGGCAACAACTTCACCACGTATCTCGTCGGCGGACTGATGGACCGCTTCGGCTTCACGCCCTTTGCGATGGGCGCGTGGAACATGGCCGAAACGTTGAGCTATGCCGCCGCGATGTTCCTCGTGGCGCCGCGCGCGCGCGGGATCGATGCGCGGGTGCTGGCGATGATCGCGAGCGCAGTGGTGATCGCAGCGCAAGCGGGCTCTGCGCTGACGGGGGCCTATCCGCTGCTGCTGCTGGGCCGGATCGGCACAGGGCTGGGCTTTGGCCTGATGAACAGCGCGCTCAATCTGGCAGCGGGGCGCACGGGCAATCCGGCGCGGTGGATCTCGCTCGGCATTGCGGTGCAGACGCTGCTGTATAGCGCGATCGCGATCGCGGTGCCGATGCTGGGGCAGAGCCGCGGCGCTGCAGGCATGTTCTTTGGCCTTGCGGGGATTTCGGTGGTGCTGGGCCTTGGCGCACTGTTGCTGCCGGGCGGCAGGGGCGCCATCGCGGAGGCGGGGGGCGAGAGGGCACCCATCGGCGCGGAAGGCTGGCGCGTGCTCATCGCGATGGCGCTGTTTTCGTTCGGTTCGCTGGCGATCTGGCCGTTCATTGAGCGCACCGCGCAGGCCATCGGCATCCCTGCAACCGAATTTGGCCTCTATCAGAGCGCGGCGGTGCTGACGAGCGCGGTGGGCAATGCGGGCCTTGCCATGGTGATCGGTCGCCTGCCGCGCGCCTGGCCGCTGGCGGCGGCGCTGGGCGTGTGCAGCCTGATGTGCGCGCTGCTGACGACCGTGGCCAGCGCGCCTGCATTCGGTGCGGCATTCGTGGCGTTCATGGTGAGCTGGTTCCTGACCTATCCGCTGCTGATCCGCCTTGCCTATGCGCAGCCGGGCGGCGAGCGGCTGGCGGTGATGACATCGGGCACCTGGCTGCTGGCGCAGAGCGTGGGCAGCCTGGCAGCGGGCGCAATGGCCGGACATTTTGGCGCCTATACGCTGATCGGCCCGGCAGGCGGCGCGGTGTGCCTCATGGCGATTGCAGCGGCGCTGCCGGTGGCCAGAAGACTGGATCTGGGGCTGGATGAGAATCAGGCGCTGGCCAGATAGGTATCCAGCCGGGCGATCAGCGCGGCCTTGTCGGCAGCGGGGAGCCACGCGGTTTCAAAGCCGTTGCGTGCGATTCCAGCCAGCTCTGGACGGGTCAGATTGCTGCGCGTGACTGCGCGCAGCAGCACTTCGTTGATATACTCGCTCGCCATGTAGGCAGGATCGTCGGACGAGATCGTGACCTTGAGCCCGGCATCGAGCATGGCGCGCACCACATCGACCGGCTGGGCCAGCCCTTTGCGCAATGTGCCCGAGAACGTGGGGCACACGGTGAAATACATGCCGCGCTGCCTAGCGATGGCAACGAGTTCGGGTGACTGGACGATATTGCCGCCATGATCGATTCGGTCGACCGCCAGATCGACCAGCGCGGTGCGGATATTGGCCAGCGTGCCGGGCTGATCGATATCGCAGTGCGCTGTGACCTTGAGGCCGTTCGCCCTCGCCTTGGCAAAATGGGCGGTGAATTTTTCCGGCGGATGGCCCGCTTCATCGGAATCGAGCCCGACACCGACGAGGTGCTGCTTGAACGGCAGCGCTGCATCAAGCGCCGCCATCGCGCTTTCCGCCGACGAATCGCGCACGAAGCACAGGATCAGCTGCGAGCGGATGCCCAGCCTCGCCTCGGCCTCGGCCCGCGCGCGGGTGATGCCCATGATCACCGCTTCCATCGGCACGCCGCGCTTCAGATGCTCCTGCGGATCGAAGAACATCTCTGCATAGATCACGTTCTGCGAGGCCGCCTTGGCGAGATAGGCATAAGCGAGGTCGCGGAAGTCCTCCTCCTTCAACAGCACTTTCATGCCGTCGTAGTAGATCGCCAGGAAGCTCGCCAGATCATGGTAGTTATAGCTCGCCTTCATCGCGGCCACGTCGGCGAAGGGCAGGTTCAGCCCATTGCGTCTGGCGAGAGCAAACTTCATCTCGGCTTCGAGCGTGCCTTCGAGATGGACGTGGTATTCGCTCTTGGGCAGCCCTTCGATGAAGCGGACAAGCGCGGGATTGACCCCGTCGGCAGGGGCGGCCGCCTGCAGCGCGCGGGGCAGCGCCGCGGCGGCGGCAAGGCTGGCGATAAGCGTGCGGCGTGTGATCATCTTCAGACCCCGTTTGTCTCGTTGTTCCGACTTTCGGGATGCATGTGGGCGTGGTCAATGTGGTTTTGCGCAAGGCAGTGTGCAGGAAATGTGGTCAGCTTTCCGCAAACACGAACGGTTCGGGCGTCTTGCGGTAGTCATCAGGCAGGATTTCGCGTCCCAAGGGCGGTTCGGCGCGGGCGGTGCAGGTGGCGCGGTTGCACAAGCGGCAGGTGACGCCGATGGGAGTCGCCGCCGGTTGTTCGCCGCGCGCATAGATCAGTTTTGGCGCGTGTTCGGCGGCGCAGCCCAGGGCGATGGCGCGCAGGATCGCGGGCTTGCCGTGGCCCCCGCCGCCGGAGCTGACGGAGCGCGCCACGCTGAAGAAGCGCTCCCCGCCCGGCAGTTCGAGCCACTGGGTAAGCACTTCGCCGGGGCGGCGGAAGCAATCGTGCAAGGTCCACAGCGGGCAGCCGCCGCCATGCGCGGCAAAGGGGAAACCTGCGCTGTCGAGCCGCTTGGAAACATTGCCTGCGCCGTCAACACGGATGAAAAAGAACGGCACGCGTTCCTGCCCCGGGCGATTGAGCGTGGTGAGGCGATGGGCGACTTGTTCGAAGCTGGCACCGAACTGGCCGGACAGCGCCTCGATATCATAGGCGCGCGCTTCCACCGCGCGGGCAAACCGTTCGTAGGGCATGATGAGGGCAGCCGCGCCATAGGCGGCCAGCGCGCGGCGGACGAGCTGTGCGGCGGTTTCGCTGGAAAAGCTGGCGCCGCGCACCAGTGCCGCGATCTCGCTGCGCAGCGCGGTGTAGGCAATGTGCAGCGCCATCTGCCAGCGGCGGGCCTGGGGGCTCAGCGTCTCGTCCAGCAGCAGCTGTTCGGCATGACGATCATAGCGGCGCAGCGCGTCCATCATGATCTCGGCCGGCATCAGCCGCACGCGCAGGCCTTGCCCGCGCAGATATTCGGCCATGCCGCCTTCCTGCAGGCCGCCCAGCTTCTCGATCTCTTCGGCCAGCGCTTCAGCCCTGCTATCGAGCGCAGGGAAATAGTTGCGGCGCTGGGTCACGAAACGGCGCGCTTCGGCAAGCGGATCGGCGGCATCTCCACCCGTCCCGCCGCGCAGCCCCGCCAGCGCCTGCTGTTCGCGCATATAGGCGGTGTGGAGGCGCAGCATCGCCTCGGTAATGCCGGGATAGCTCGTGGCGACATCAGCGACTTCCAGCGCGGGCAGATCGATCTCGGCAAAGATCGGATCGCGCAGAACATCAGCCAGGCGGCGGGCATAATCGTCGCGCTCGTCAGCGGCGAGTTCGCTGACATCGAGCTTGTAGGCCTTGGCGAGGCGCAGCAGAAGATCGGCAGTGAGCGGGCGCTGGTTGCGTTCCAGCAGCGCGATGTAGCTGGGCGAAATCGCCAGATCATCGGCCATCACGGCCTGCGTAAGGCCGAGTTCGCGGCGCAGCCGTTTCAGGCGTGGGCCGAGGTAGAGCGGGCGCGATTCCATCGAGAGCGGTGTCCAGTAAGGCCAGAGTAAGGGCTGCACAACTTTACAAGCATATTCTGTAAAGTTTGACAACATGACCGCGCTGCGGGTTTCGGCAAGCGGCGTGTGGGTCTAGCCGGAGGTCATCAAGCATGATCCCCGACAGGAAGCGAGACTCACATGACCTATTCGCAGACCATCAACGAAGCCGCCAAGGCCATCGCCCCGTTTGGCCAGCCCTGGGATGGGATCGACGCCGCCTCGGTGGCGCGCATGCGTCTGCAGAACCGTTTCCAGACCGGGCTCGACATCGCGCGCTATACCGCCAAGATCATGCGCGCCGACATGGCCGCTTATGACGCTGATCCGGCCAAGTACACGCAGTCGCTCGGATGCTGGCACGGGTTCATCGGCCAGCAGAAGATGATCTCCATCAAGAAGCACTTCGGCACGACCAAGGGCCGCTACCTCTACCTTTCGGGCTGGATGGTTGCCGCGCTGCGCAGCGAGTTCGGCCCGCTGCCCGATCAGTCGATGCACGAGAAGACCAGCGTTCCGGCGCTGATCGAAGAGCTCTACACGTTCCTGCGTCAGGCTGATGCGCGCGAGCTGGGCATGCTGTTCCGCGAGCTGGATGCCGCGAAGGCTGCGGGTGACGCGGTCAACACGCACCGCCTGCTGCACAAGATCGACGAATACCAGACCCACGTCGTGCCGATCATCGCCGACATCGACGCCGGCTTCGGCAATGCCGAGGCGACCTATCTCCTCGCCAAGAAGTTCATCGAAGCGGGCGCTTGCTGCATCCAGATCGAAAACCAGGTCTCGGACGAAAAGCAGTGCGGCCACCAGGACGGCAAGGTCACCGTGCCGCATGAGGACTTCCTCGCGAAGATCCGTGCTGTCCGCTACGCGTTCATGGAACTCGGCGTTGATGACGGCGTGATCGTTGCCCGCACCGACAGCCTTGGCGCTGGCCTGACGAAGCAGATCGCGTTCGTGAAGGAGCCGGGCGATCTTGCGGACCAGTACAACGCGTTCCTCGATTGCGAGGAAGTCGATGCCACCAACCTCGGCCACGGCGATGTGCTGATTGCCCGCGATGGCAAGCTGATGCGCCCCAAGCGCCTGCCTTCGAACCTGTTCCAGTTCCGCCCCGGAACCGGAGAAGACCGCTGCGTGCTGGATTGCATCGCGAGCCTGCAGAACGGCGCGGACCTGCTGTGGATCGAGACCGAGAAGCCCCACATCGGCCAGATCGGCGGCATGGTGAACCGCATCCGCGAAGTGATCCCGGGTGCCAAGCTGGTCTACAACAACAGCCCCAGCTTCAACTGGACGCTGAACTTCCGCCAGCAGGTGTTTGATGCATGGGCCGCCGAAGGCCGCGACATGAGCGCGTTCGACCGGGCGCGGCTGATGAGCGTGGACTATGATGGCACCGATCTGGCCGACGAAGCCGACGAGCGCATCCGCACCTTCCAGCGCGATGCGGCG
>JAIXYF010000197.1 GCA_027490345.1 Novosphingobium sp. | reverse complement strand
TGCGAAAGCCGTCGGTCTTGGGGAACTGCTCTGCGCTCGCCTTGCCATCCGCCACCAGCGACTGCGCGGCGGCATCATAGATATCAGGGCGATAGACCGACTTCACGGTATCGAGATACCAGGCATCGGGCTTGTCTGCGGCGATCTGGCCCCAGCGGCGCATCTGCGTGAGGAACCAGATACCGTCGGAATAGAACGGGTAGCTGGCCTGTTGATCAAAGAACAGGTTGAATTCGGGCGTCGCGCGCGTGTCCCCCGAACCGAACGTGAACTTGCCAGTCATCGAAGCCATCAGCACCGCGTCATCGGCGCCGACATACTTCGAATTGGCGAGCATCTTGACCGCCTCGGGCCGGTTCTTGCCGCCCTCTGCATCGAGCCAGATCGAGGCGCGGATCAGAGCTCGCGTCAGCGCCTGCACCGTCTTGGGGTTCTTCTTGGCGAAATCGGCGGTCAGGCCGAACACCTTGTCGCCCGTGGTGCCCGCGATATCGGGATCGACGATGATCGGCACGCCGATCTTCTTGGCCACAGCAGCCTGATTCCACGGTTCGCCCACTGAATAGCCGTTGATCGTGCCCGCTTCCATAGTGGAGGGCATCTGCGGCGGCGGCGTGACCGAAAGCTGCACATCCGCGCCGGTTGTGCCAGCCGTATCCGCCGGGAGGTAGTAACCGGGGTTCAGCCCGCCTGCTGCCAGCCAGTACCGCAGCACATAGTTGTGGGTGGAGACGGGGAACACCATGCCCATCTTGAAAGGCTTGCCCTCTGCCTTGAACTTGGCGACCACGGGCTTCAGCGCGGAGGCCGAAATCGGCATCTGCACTTTGCCGTCTGCGCCCTTGGGCAGGCTGGGGGCGATCATGTCCCACACCTGATTGGAAACGGTCACGCCCTTGCCGTTGAGATCGAGGGAGAACGGCGTGACGAGCGGCACTTTGCTGCCAATGCCTGCGCCCGATGCCAGGACCTGGCCCGCCAGCATATGCGCGCCGTCAAGCTGGCCGCCAGTCACCCCGTCGAGCAGCACCTTCCAGTTGGCCTGCGGTTCCAGCGTGACGGTGAGGCCTTCCTCACGGAAGAAGCCTTTCTCCTGCGCCACCACGAGCGGGGCAATGTCGGTCAGCTTGATGAAACCCAACTTGAGCGCAGGCTTTTCAATGCCATTCGCCGAAGCGGCGGGCTTTTCGGGTGAATCCCCGCCTCCGCCGCAGCTTGCCAATGCAATCCCGGCCAGCAAGGCTGCGATGATGTTCCGCCGGTTGAATGCACCATGTCCGTTCATTCGGGTTACCCTTTGAAAGCGGCGCGACAAACATGAAAAAGCCGCCCGAACGCATCCCGAAAAGGAAGGTCTGGGCGGCGACGTTGCCACGCGATGAAAATGCTGTGCCGGGCTACGCTGGTCTCGCTCATCCTTGAGCGCCGCTGCCTGACTATCACTATGACTATGTGATTCGCATGGGGTTCGGCAAGCGTTTTTTGCAGTGCAGCAGCATTTTATGCCTGATGCTGGCCAGTGATGTAGCTTTCGAGGAGCTCTGGATCGAACGCCTTTCCATCAAAAAATGTGTTTCGTTCCAATATCATGCGGCCCTGCTGCATGGAAACGGAGGTCGGCCCGGCAAGGCTGCCTTCCACCTTGGAACTCGCCCCCGGCAAAGGCTCCCCCGTCCCCAATAGTGCGCTGCGGTACACGTCTGGGCGAAATACGCGGGCCGCTTTGCGGGCATCGGCGGGATCGAACGGCAAGCCATCCCAACGCACCATCTGGCTGTAGAGCCATTCGGCCTGACTGACCCACGGGAAGTTTGCCGCTTCGCGGTGCTGGAACATGAAATCAGGATAATGCAGCAGATCGCCGCCCTGCCGCAGCAGTAGCCGATCGGAAATGGCCCGGCGAATCAGCGTTGCGTCACCATCAAGGTACTCGGCGCATGCCAGAATAGCCGCATTGGTTTCCAGATTGGCGGGATCAACAAAATGCTCGCCCGCCTTGCGCAGCGCGCGGACCAGCGCTTCGGCTTGCGGCCTGCGCGCGTCCAACACTGATTCGCGAAAGGCGAGAACCTTTTCCACCCCGCGCCGCCAGATTTGCGCGGTGACCATCACGATCTCGCCCGCAGCCCGCTCCACCGCCACGCTGTTCCAAGGTTCGCCCACGCAAATGGCATCGACTTCGCCAAACTCCAGCGCATCGGCGCAGAACGGCGGCGCAACCGTGGTGATTTCAACATCCACATCCGGGCGGATGCCGCAAGCCGCAAGCCAATAGCGCAACATGTAGTTGTGGCTGGAATAGCGGTGGACCACGCCGAAGCGCAGCGGGCGGCCAGTGCCGCTGATATACGCCTTGAGCGCCGCGCCGACTTTGGCCGGATCGCCCAGACCACCCGCCGGGTTAACCGCGCGCGCCAGTTCGGGCCGCATGGTCACGGCATTGCCATTCAGGCCCAGCACGAACGGCACCGAGAGCGGCTGGGCTGGCCGCCCGCGCCCCAGCGTGGTGGCAATCGCCAGCGGGGCCACCATGTGTGCGCCGTCGCTGTGGCCATAGAGCAACCGGTCCAGCACCGTGGCCCAACTCATATCGCGCACGAGGCGCAGAGACAGACCTTCCGCCTCGGCGAAACCGTGCTCGCGCGCCAGAATGGGCAGGCAGGCATCGACCAGCGGCAGGAAACCGATGGTCAGTTCGCCATTTGCGGCGCCTTCCGCCATCATGTTCCTCCCAGCAACTGGTGCGCAGTGACGACCGCTTCTGCAATATCGGCGATGCGCTTGCCCTGGTTCATCGCAGTCTTGCGCAGCTGCGCATAAGCCTGCGGTTCAGTGAAACCGCGGTTGTCCATAAGAATGCGCTTAGCCTTGTCGACCAGATCGCGCTCGGCCAGCTTGCCTTTGGCCTCGGCCAGATCGGACTGGAGGCGCGAAAACGCGTTGAACCGCCGCACCGCCAAATCAAGGATCGGACGAATCCGATGCGGGGCCAACCCATCGACGACATAAGACGAAACTCCGGCATCCACCGAAGCCGCAATCGCTTCTTCGTCGCTTTCGTCGACGAACATGGCAATCGGACGGCCCAGTACACGGCTGACCGCGAAGTATTCCTCAAGGACATCACGCGATGGGTTGCCGAGATCCATCAGCACGATGTCAGGCGCAATCTCGCCAATGCGGGCAACCAGCCCGCGCCGCTCGGTCACCACGAAAATCTCGCAGCCATCCACTGCCGCAAGCCCTTCGCGGATCACCGCAGCGCGGCTGGCGCTTTCATCGACAATGGCAATCCGCATGGGGAACTAGTGCGCGAGGCAGCGGATTGTTTCAAGGCGATTGTATGCATCCCTTGCAGATCAGGATTGTCGGCCAAAACAGTAACATCACTTTGAATAACGGACCTTGCAGATCACCTCGACCACGGTAACCCTGCGCGCCTTGGCATCGATCACTAGGCGTTCGAGAACACCATTGCCGGGAAACGCGACAACGTAGCGAGGATAAAGGCTGAGCATCCGCTCGTTGCGCTGGAAGGGGCCAACACGGACATGGCGAAGGCGGGTTTGCAGGGCGCAGGCGACCGGCCCAGGGCCTCTCTCGCCGCGGCAGCAGGGCATGATCTGGCTAAGTCCAAAACTGATCAAGGAGGCCAAAGCATTTCCTGCCTGCTGAGCAGTTCCGACCTCGCGTCAGGCGAGCCCGAAATCCCCCGGCCGAAAAACGAACCGTTCCTGCGACGGCAGGGCGGCGCGCGCTGAGAGACGGCCGTTCTCGAAACGCAGATGCCACGTCCGGCGGATCTTGGGTTTGGGCGAGGCAAAGGCGGCAGGGGCGAGCAGGACCATATTGCAACGGCGCAGCGTGTCCCGCGCCGAAAGCGTCCGTATCAAGGCGATGCCCGCAGCGCGGGCGGAGGTTGCGACGTCCTGGCAGGCCGTATAGTCATCAGGGTCGGTCCACAGTGCTTCATCGCCCGCAAATGGTTCACGGGTCAGATCGAGCAGCTGCCCTGTCGCGACTTTGGCGGTGAAGCTGGTGTGCTCGGTAGTCGTCGCAGGTGGAACGAAGCCCGGGGACCGCAGATAGAAGCGCAGGCGCCAGAACGCCGTTTCGGCGATAGCGGTTGCCTCGACTTCGCTGGCGTAGAAGATACCTGGCCGCTCGTTTGCCCGCCGAAAACGGCTCGCGCTGCCATGGCCATAGCGGAATGGCGAAGCGAGGAGATAGTCGAGTCCGGCAGCGCTCTCAGGCAGTGGAGGCTTCACCGCATCGGCCAGATGCTCGAGCCGTTCCTGTGCCTCGCGCGTGTCGGCCAGACGGTCGGTCGAGATGCGGTGCTGCGCCTCGACCACCCGCCAGACCTCGCCGCGCCAGGACGAGACCTCAGACGCGAGCGCGGTGGGCGTCCACATAGTCGCAAACGGTGATGAGGCCGCGGATGCTGTCGATCAGATCGACCGGACGCGCGGCGAGATCGAGGTTGGGTGTTGCCAGCCAGGACTTTGCTGCCTCGTCGTCACTGCCAAGCAGCGCATCGAGCCCCCGGAACAGGCGCAGCAGAAACTGCCCGGCCTCGAACGACTTGGACGCGGGATCGAGCAGGGTCGTCCCTGCCTTGAGGCGCGAGGCCGTCGCTTGCGACAAGCCCAGCACCGTGCCGAGCTTGGCATTGGACATGTTCCAGAACTTGGCGATTCGGATGATCGCCGAAGTCAGGACTTCGGCATCGCTGGCAGCAATGGCGGCTTTGGTAGCCATGGAGCACATCCTTTCGATTGAATGGATATAACACTATATCACTCAAATGAACACTCTCGATTTCAGGCTGCCCGTTTGCGATAGACGCCCTCCCCGTTCGACATATGGCCGAGGCATTCGTACTCTCCGAACAGCGCGGCAAAGCGAGGCGCAATCTGCGCCAGCCAGCGGCGAGCCCGGCCGGTTCGCGGGTGCCGCCAGTCGTTCTCCCAGTAGGGGCCGTCCTCGCGTTCGGCCGTCCCATCGATCCTCTGCCCTCAAGCGGCCAGCGCGTCGGCGGTTGCATCGCCGAGCGCATCGCTGATGTCGTCGCTGTCGCCAGCGAGGGTGGTGCGGCCGCCCAGCTTCAGCAGCAGACTGGCCGCTTCCTCTGCACGCGCCGCTGCGGTCAGGATGGCGCGGTCGTCGTAGCGCCGAAAACATCGCGCGGTCACTTTTGGTGCCGCCCGTTCAGAATAAAAAGATCATGGCGACTTATCTTGTTTTACAAGACCTTACGCTTCGGCCATGATCTTAGACATAGTCGAGATGAGGTCATTACCATAGCCGCTCGATGCGTCCGTTCGGCAATGTCCGCCGCCGCCTTGATGATCGCCGCAACAGCGGCATCGGCATTCTGCTCGGCTTGCGTCAACTCGGTGAGAAAATGCCTGCTCTCAAATCCCTAGGGCTCATACCAAAGCGTGCTTTGAAAGCTCGGCTGAAATGCCCCGCGTCCTTGAAGCCCCAGTCATAGGCTATCGCAGAAATAGACCTGTGCCGGCTGAGCGGGTTAGCTATGGCCTGCTTTGCCCGATCGAGGCGCTGTGCCCATATCCACCCTGAAACCGTCTGTCCTTTGGATTGGAAAAGCTTGCGAAGATAGCGTTCGGAAAGGCCGTTGGCGGCGGCGACCGCCTCGCAGGTCAGTTCCTGTTCGGATAAATTGTCCTCTATGAATTGCAGAATTCTACGAAGCGTCCGCTCCTGGCTCTCGGATCGGCGGGTAGAATTTTTATCGGTGTCCTTAGCCAACGCATGGGCAACCAGATCGACCGCACTGGATTGAGCCCGTGCAAGATGCTCGGGTGCCAGTGCATCCAGTTGAGACGCAAGTTGAACGATCAGGCTGGATGCAAGGCGGCCAAGGCCAGTCTGGCCAGAAACACGAAGTCCGGTCAAATCCTCGATATTGAACAGGCGAGAGACAATCTCGTCGCGGGGCAACTGGATCACAAGCTGCTCAAACGCGTCATCGAAGCGCAGATGATAGGGCTTCGTAACATCATAAACCGCGAAATCACCGGGCTCCAACGTCGCTGTGCGGCCACCTTGCACAAGTGTGCCGCGCCCGCGCAGTTGCAGACTGAGGAGAAAATGATCGAAGTTCGAACCCGCGATCCGCCGCTTGTCGCGCACCACTTGATGACGGCACGAGCGCACCTGCGTGTAGCGAACTTGGCCGCAATCGCGCGTCTTGATCGAACCGGAAAAGTCGAGTGGCGACGCTGCCTCGCAAGTCAGTTCGACGAAGGTATCGCACACGAGATCGCGCCAATAGGGCAGGCGCTGCGAAAGCGGCACCGCATCTGTCGAAAAGGCTGCAGCCTGCAACTCCATATGCCCTCCCTCATACGCGATTCCCGGCGTGACCGAGCATACTATCGCACAAGTGCCGACTGCGACAATTTTTGATGCCTCTGCGAGCAAGAAGGCGCTGTGAGAAGGATGTACGAAAGAGACAACGGTGCGTGTGACGCCCGGCCCTGCTATCTTTGATCAGAAAGCAAGCATCCCATGATTGGAACGAGCTATCGTGCCGCGAGCGTCCAAGCGGCCCCGGTCTACTTCGACAAGGATGGCGGCGTCGCCCGAACAATCGAGTTGATTGATCAAGCAGCCGCTGCCGGCGCCCGGTTGATTGCCTTTCCTGAGTGCTGGATCCCCGGGTACCCTTGGTGGGCTTGGCTGGATGCTCCGGCGGCATCCATGCAATTCGTCCAGCGTCACTTCAACAATTGCATCACCGCAGATGGCCCTGAAGTCGCCTCGATCGCGCAGCATGCGGTTTCCCGCGGGATTTACACCGTGCTGGGTTACAGCGAACGCAAGGATGGCAGCCTCTACATTGCGCAGCTTCATATCGACCCGTTCGACCGGACTATGACAACACGGCGCAAGCTGAAAGCCACACATATTGAACGCACCATCTTTGGCGAAGGCGACGGCAGTGATTTCTTCGTGCGCGATACACCGCTTGGCCGGATTGGTAGCCTGTGCTGCTGGGAGCATCTCAATCCGCTGAACAAGTTCGCGATGTATGCGCAAAACGAACAGGTCCACATCGGCGCATGGCCCGGCTTCTCACTATACGCCGACAAGGCCTTTGCCCTCGGCCCTGAATTGAACACCGCTGTCAGCCAGGTCTATGCGGCTGAAGGCCAGTGCTTTGTGATCGCTGCCTCGACCCTCGTCACGCCCGAGATCCAGGACATGATCTGCGACACGGATTTCAAGCGGGAGTTGCTGCCGGTTGGGGGCGGTGCGGCAAGGATCTTCGGGCCCGACGGGCGTCCGCTTGCCGATGCGCTGCCAGACACGCAACAAGGACTGGTCTTTGCCGACATCGATCTGGACATGATCAGCCTTGCCAAGTCGGCGGCCGACCCGAGCGGCCATTATTCGCGTCCTGACGTCTTCCAATTGCTGGTCAATCGTGAACGCCGCAGTCCGATAGTCTACTCCGTGGCAGGCGATGGCCCATCAGGCATCGACACAGGCAAAGTAGGTATGGTCCCATCCGATGAAGGGGTTAGCCATGCTGATTGATCAGCGGCAGGTTCGTTCATTCGGAGAACGGCCATGAAGAAGATGCCGGAAAACTGGCAACCACCCGTCGATGCCTGGCAAGCCGAGTATGACAACGCCCTGCAGGAGCGGGTGTTTGCCTACTTTGCTGTCCAGTTCAGGCCGCCAGTCGATATCAGCGCCTTTGCGGATGCCTTCCAGGGAGCCGCCAAACTGGCCACCGGGCCGCAGATCTATTCTCGCGCTGCGCATACCGACGC
>JAIXYF010000245.1 GCA_027490345.1 Novosphingobium sp. | reverse complement strand
GACCGAAGAGCTGTGGGCGAGCCTTGGGACGCGTTCGGCGGAGCTGATCGTGGCGGAATGGCCTGCCCCGCAAGCCACCGTCGATCCGGCGGCGAAGGCCGAAGTCGAATGGCTGATCGCGCTCGTTTCGGGACTGCGCGGGGCCAAGAACGAGCTGGGCATCGCGCCGGGCGCGCGGCTTGAGGCCTACCTGCCTGACCCCAGCGCTGCCACCCGCGCGGTGATCGAAGGCAATACTGCCGCAATCGAGCGCCTCGCCCGCCTAAGCAAGGTCCACTTCGCGCCCGCCCCGGCAGGCGCGGCGATGCAGATCGGCGCAGGCGATGCAAACCTCATCGTGCCGCTCGAAGGTGTGATTGACATCGCCGCCGAAAAGGCCCGCCTCGAAAAGGCGCTAGCCGCGTCCGAAAAGGAAGCCAAGTCGCTCGCAGGCCGCCTTTCCAATCCGGCTTTCGCCGAAAAGGCCAAGCCCGAAGCGGTTGAAAAGGCCCGCGCCGATCATGCCCACCACCGTGCCGAGGCTACGCGCCTCGCCGCCGCACTAGCGCGGCTGGGATGAGCCTTACGCTGGCCACCACCGCCCCCGGCGAGCCGGAAATCTTCCCCTCGCTGCAGGGCGAAGGTCCCTCAGTGGGGCGCCCCTCAGTGTTCGTGCGCCTCTCGCGCTGCAATCTCGCGTGCAGCTGGTGCGACACGGCCTATACGTGGCGCTTCACGGGCGACATTCGCCCACACCGCGATGATCTGACGTTCGAGCGCATGGAAAACCAGATCACGCTGGATGTGCGCGAAGTGGCCATGCGCATACTGGCACTGCGCCCCACCCGGCTGGTCATCACGGGGGGCGAACCGCTGCTGCAGGCCCCGGCGCTGGCCAAGCTGATCCCGATGCTCAAGGAAGCGGTGCCCGGCCTTGAAGTGGAGATCGAGACCAACGGCAGCGTGCCGCCGCCCCACGCGATCACCCAGCTGGTCGATCAGTTCAACGTAAGCCCCAAGCTTTCGCATTCAGGCAACGCGGAAAACCTCGCGCTGGTGCCCGAATTGCTGCGCGATTGGGCGGCCAACCCCAAAGCGTGGTTCAAGTTCGTGATCGCGAGCGAGGATGACTGCAATGAAGTGGCCGAACTGCAGGCGATCTATCGCATCCCGGCAGATCGGTTGTTTGTGATGCCCGAAGGCACCCGCAGCGAAACCTTGCGCGAACGCTCAAAGTGGCTGGCCGGCGCCGCGCTGACCCATGGCTGGCGTTTTACCGACCGGCTGCACATTCATCTCTATGGGGATACGCGGGGCACCTGAGCGCTCCGCCCGCTCGATCAGAAAGCCCCGATCAGAACGGGATATCGTCGTCCAGATCGTCGCCGAAGCCGCCAGCGGCTGCGCCGCCCGCAGACGAACCACCACCGCCCTGATTCCAGCCGCCGGAAGAACCGCCGCCCGAACGGCCACCGCCGCTGGAGCCGCCTTCGTTCCAGCCGCCCGAACGCTGGCCGCCGCCACCACCCATGCCACCACCGCCGCCGCCTTGCGCGCCGTCGAGCATGGTGAGCACGCCGCCGACACCGCCGACCGACACTTCGGTCGTATAGCGGTCATTGCCCGATTGATCCTGCCACTTGCGGGTGCGCAGCTGGCCTTCGATGTAGACCTTGCTGCCCTTCTTCAGAAAGCGTTCTGCCACGCCGACCAGCCCATCGGACTGCAGCACAACGGTGTGCCATTCAGTGCGCTCCTTGCGCTCACCCGTGGCCTTGTCTTTCCACTGTTCGCTGGTGGCGATGCGCAGGTTCGCGATGCGCCCGCCGTTCTGAAAGCTCTTCACCTCGGGATCGGCACCCAGATTCCCGACAATGATGACCTTGTTGACGCTGCCTGCCATTGATTCGCGATCCTGTACCGTGTGAGGCCAACGACTAGCCCGTGGGACGGATCAGGGCGAGTCTGTCAGCGGCATTTCCCACAGCGTCAGCCCGAGTTTTCACCCCAGCCCGCAGGCCACCGCGATCCAGTACGTCAGCCCCGCAGCGACATAAGCAAGCCCGAACAGGTAGGCGAGCATGAACATTGGCCATGTCCACCCGTTGGTTTCGCGCCGGGTGACCGCGATGGTCGACATGCATTGCGGCGCGAACACGAACCATGCGAGGAACGCGAGCGCCGTCGCAAGGCTCCAGTGCGTCTTCAGTTGCGCGCCAAGCGCCTGACCTTGTGCCTCATCATCACTCGCACCCACGGCATACGTCGTGGCCAGTGCGCTGACGGCCACTTCGCGCGCAGCCATGGCGGGGATCAGCGCCAGCGCGATATCGCGGTTGAAGCCGATGGGTTCGATCACCACGGCAAGGCCATTGGCGATATGGCCCGCGACGGAGGCATCGACCTGATCGGTCGGATGATCTGCGCGCGGGAAATTCAGCAGCAGCCATAGCACCACCGTCACGCCGAAAATCATCGTGCCGGCGCGGCGCAGGAACACATAGGCGCGGCTCCACAAGCCGAGCGCCAAGTCTTTGATCGTGGGCAGCTGATACTTGGGCATTTCCATGATGAAGCCCGAAGCTGCGCCCTGCGTGATGGTCCGCCGCAGCAGCAGCGCCGCGCCCATCGCGCCCAGTACGCCCAGCACATAGAGCCCCAGCAAGACAAGGCCCTGCTGGCCCACGCCGGGCAGCACCTGGCGGTTGGGCACGAAGGCGGCAATGATGACGGTGTATACTGGAAGCCGCGCCGAGCAGGTCATCAAGGGGGCGATCAGGATCGTGGTCAGCCGGTCCTTCGGATCGGTAATGCTGCGCGTGGCCATGATGCCGGGCACCGCACAGGCGAAGCTGGACAGCAGCGGGATGAAACTGCGCCCCGAAAGCCCGACACCCGCCATCGCGCGGTCCATCAGGAAGGCGGCGCGCGCCATGTAGCCGGTCGCCTCCATCGTCAGGATGAAGAAGAACAGGATCAGGATCTGCGGCAGGAACACCACCACCGAACCGACGCCCGCGATCACCCCGTCGGTCAGGAAATCGCGCAGCAGCGAAGGCGCCATCGCGCCGCGCGCCGCATCGCCCAGCGCGGCAAACGCGCCGTCGAGCCCGTCCTGCAGCGGGGCGGCCCAGCTGAACACCGCCTGGAACACCACGAACAGCAGCGCCAGCAGCACCGGCGGGCCAAACCAGGGGTGCAGCAGCAAGCGGTCGAGCTGCGCATGGATGCGGTGCTGCGCAGTTTCCGAAAGGACCGCGCCGCGCGCCATTGCGCGCGCCAGCATCCGCCGTTCGGGCGCGGTGACATGCGGACGCGGCGTTACAACCTCGCCATCCCCGGCATCGCGCAGCGCGGCGACTGCGGCGGTCAGTTCGGCAAGGCCGCGCCGCCGCACCGCCACCGTGGGGATCACCGGCACACCCAGCGCAGAAGCCAGCGCAGCGGGATCGAGCACCAGCCCATCGCGCTCGGCCAGATCGATCATGTTGAGCGCAACGACCACCGGGCGACCCAGTTCGATCAGTTCCTGTGCGAAGACGAGGTGCTGTTCGAGGTTCGAGGCATCGAGCACGATCACCAGCACATCGGGCTGCACCTGCCCCGCCATGCGGCCCATCAGCACATCGCGCGTCACTTCCTCGTCCGGGCTCGACGGGTTGAGGCTGTAGGAGCCGGGCAGATCAACGAGTTCGACCGGCTCGCCGCTGGGCAGCAGCATGCGGCCCGATTTGCGCTCCACCGTCACGCCCGGATAATTGGCGATCTTCTGCCGCGCGCCGGTGAGCGCATTGAACAGCGCGCTCTTGCCCGCGTTGGGATTGCCGACCAGCGCCGCGATCATCGTCTGCCGGGTCATGCCGCAGGCACCGCGCCAGCCGCGTTCAACACCTCGACCTGCATCGCGCGGGCATGAACCCGGCGCAGCGCCACGGTCATCCGCCCGATCTCGATCGCAAGGGGATCACGCCCCAGAAACACACCGCGATAGGCCAGCCGCACGTCAGCCCCTTCCTCGATCCCCAGCGCCCGGAGCCGCTGCGCCTCTTCGGGCACGAGCGCATCCCAATCAGCGGAAACGATCCGCGCCGGGGTGCCAAGGGGGAGTTCATCGAGCGTCACTTCACAAGCGCTGCCACAGCGCCCGGATCATTGCAAGTCATTCGCAATAACTGGCAGCACTCAACGCGGCGGATAGCGCAGGCGGCCCAGCAGCCGGGTGAAGCTGAACGTTTCCTCCTGCGGCTTCACGAAGCGCGCCTTGGCCTTTTCAAAGCGCATGATGCCATCGATCCGCCGCGCCAGAAACGCGCGCGTTTCCTCGCGGTCCTCGCTCTTGTCCTCGGCCATCACGGCCAGCGTGGCGGCATAGATCGAACCCAGGATCGCGCGCTTGGTATAATGGTTATAATCCGTCGCCGTATCCCCGGCCAGGCGCCACATCGCATCGGCGCTGCGCCATGCCAGCTTGGTGGCGGCAGGGACGTTCCAGGGTTTGGCCAGTTCGATCAGCGCGCCGCGCAAGGCTTCCTCGTGGCCCGCGATCTGATCAAGCCGGAAAGTGACCAGCGCGGTGATCCGCTCGCGCACTTTCATGGTGGCGAGGTGCTCCGCCGGGAGCGCTTGGGCCATTGCGCGGTCGATGCTGGCGGTCCACGCCGTGATCATCGCCATCGCGGCAGATTGCCCCGCCTCACCCTGAAAGGCAAAGCGCGCCGCCCCCGGATCGATCCCGGTGATGGCCGCCGCTTCATTCACCGCAGCTTCGGTCCAGCCATCAAAGGCGGCAGCTTCGGCAATGTGCGGGGCAAGCAGGAGACGCAGGTCTTCGAGCGAAAGCTCTGCTGTAGCAGTGTCGATCATGGCAGATCCGATCAGAACGAGGGGCCGTAGGTCTTCTTCTGACCTGCACCGCCGGCTTTGGCAGAATTGACGATTTCGTTCGCGACCGAGCTGTCCTTGCCTTCCAGCATGGCATAATCGCGCGCCGAGCGGCCGGAATTGTCGGGCCGCTCGGGATTGGCGCCGGCCTTCAGCAACACGCGCACCATCGCCAGATCGCGCCGGTGGACTGCAGCGATAAGGGGCGTTTCGCCGGTGTTGTTGGGTTCATCCACTTTCGCGCCCGAGGCGATGAGATAATCCACCCCTTCGATGAAGCTGAGATTGGCGGCCATCACAAGCGGTGTCGTGCCCCGGGCATCGCGCGCATTCACATTCGCGCCGTGGCTGACGAGGAATTGCATCCACGTCAGATCGCGCCGCGCCGTCACGATATGCAGCCCGCTTTCACCGGTGGTGACATCGCGCGTGTTGACGATCTGCGAGCCGGGCTCGTTGAGCGCATCGGTGACCTTCTGGCCTTCCTTCTTGCGCACCGCTTCAAGGAACTTGTAGCTTTCCGAAAATTGCGCGTAGGCAGGCGCGGCACCGCCGAACATGCCGCCAAGTGCGCCGATCAGCACGGCTGCGGCAAGTCCTGCGCGCAGGCTCCTTGCGATCCCGTTGCTGTGCTTCATTCCCGATGCCCCATTCTATGTTGTTCCCGTGCGCGCCTTGCGCACAACCTGGCAGAGTCGCCCCTTGCAAGCCGCTGGTTAGCAGAGCATGAACCGGCGCGCCATGGACCCCAAAAGACCTGTTCGTTTC
>JAIXYF010000490.1 GCA_027490345.1 Novosphingobium sp. | reverse complement strand
CTATCGGCCTGAAACCAACACCGCCTTCGAAGGCGGCTGGAAGCAGACCTTCGGCGATCACCGCCAGCACCAGTTCAACCTTGGCGCGTTCTACTACGACTACAAGGATCTGCAGGTTTCCGTCCTGCTCGATACCACCGTGGGCGGGCAGACCTTCAACGCGGGCAAGGCCAAGATCTGGGGCATCGAGGCATCGGGCAGCATCCAGCTGGATGACGCCACCAACTTCCACACCTCGATCAACTACCTGAACGCCGAGTACAAGGAGCTGTTCGCACAGTTCAACGTGTTGGACGCCAGCGGCGCGTTGAACGGCATTGGCGATCTCGATCCCGCTACCCCGGGCGTCCAGCAGCCGAACTTTGCGGGCAACCGTCCGGCCTTCTCGCCGGAGTTCATCATCACGGCCGGGCTCGACCACACGTTCCAGCTCGGCGATGCCGGCACGCTGACGGCGCGCGCGGACAGCACGTTCAAGTCCTCGTACTTCACCGATTTCTACAACTACGCCGACGGCACCCAGCAGGCCTTCACGCAAAGCGATCTGAGCCTTGAATACCAGAGCGCCAACAAGCGCTATTCGATCATGGGCTTTGTGCGGAACCTCGAAAACACGCGTCCGCTGACCTATGGCAGCTTCATTTCGGCCGGGCCTGACGACGTGTTCAACTGGGCGTTTGGCGCCCCGCGCACCTATGGCATCCGCCTGAGCGTGAAGTACTGATCCCCTGATCCCGAAGCGGAGGCGGTTGGCAACCGCCCCCTAAAACCGCCTGAAGACAAATGGCAGAAGACGGGCGGCAGAAGGCGGCCGGTATAATATAATCCGCAGCCAGCCGATCGAACGGCGAGACCGGACATGCCAATGTCCGTCTCTAGCGCATGGCAGTTTGCCGAAGACCAACAAACTCTGGCAGACCGGGTCCGCGCCGCATGGGCCGCCGGTCCTGCCCCCCAGCGCATGAGGCCTCCCGCGCGCTGCTGATCGCGTAGCGCAGCGGCATTCGCCCCGACAGCGCCCGGGCCATCGCCCTCTCCCTTTAGCTGCTGACAACGATTGCCGGGCGGATATCCGCGCGGCCTGTTTCCTAGTTGCCAGAGGCCTGCTGGCCCTTCGGTCCGGGACCCGCATGGTGCTGGCCGAAAAAGCCGCCTGAAATCGCCCCGGGATTTGGCAAACGGCATCCGGCAAACGGCCCTTGACTTGCCCGGAAAATTTATAGAATAGGAATTCTAATATTTCGGTTCAGAATCGCGAGGCAGCCACGCGGTTCGGGGTTCAACGGCAAAGCGGCGCTTTGGCAGCCGCCTCAGGGGAGACAGCACAATGCCGATCAAGCGCGGCGTAAGCCTCTACAGTTTTCAGAACGAGACCTTCCAGGGCAAGATGACGCTGGAAGACTGCATCCGCACGTGCGCCGAAATGGGCGCCAAGGGGCTGGAAGTAATCGGCGAGCAGACCTTCTGGGGCTGGCCCGAAGCGAGTGTGGCCGATGCCGAGATCGAAAACTGGCACCGCCTCGTCGCCCAGTATGATTGCGTGCCGGTCGCCCATGATTTCATGCTCGATTACAAGCGCTACAAGGGCCGCGAAATGCCCTTCGAGGAGCAGGTCGCGAGCGTGCGCAAGGATATCGAATTCGGCGCGCGCCTTGGGGTCAAATATCTCCGCGCGCTGGTCTCGATCGCGCCCGAAGTGCTCGTCGCCGCCGCGGCTCATGCCGAAGAACAAGGCGTCTGCATCCTGATCGAAGTCCACGCCCCGCTGCACTTCGATCACCCTTGGATCATCCGCCACGCCGAAGCCTTCGAAAAGTCCGGCTCTGCGGCGCTGGGCTTCCTGCCCGATATGGGCATGTTCCTGCATGCCTTCCCGCCGGTGTGGAAGGAAAAGTTCCTGCGCATGGGCGTGCCGCACAATATCGCCGACTATATCGTGAAGGCCTACGAGGACCGCGTCCTGTCGGAGTACGTGATCCTCAATGTGCAGCAGATGGGCGGCACCGGCCCTGCCATCGCCATGGCTGAAACGCTGCGCCACAATGCCGCGTTCGAGCCGAAACGGATGCTCGATTACATGCCGCGCATCCGCAATATCCACGGCAAGTTCTATGAAGTGACCGAGGATTACGTCGAGCCTTCGATCCCCTACGACGAGATCGTGAAGGTGCTGCAGCAGGGCGGCTATGATGGCTACATCTGCTCCGAATACGAAGGCAATCGCTGGGTGGAAGATGCGATGGAGCCCGACAGCGTCGAACAAGTGCGCCGCCAGCAAGTCATGCTCGCGGGCTTGCTTGGTGAGCCCACGCCCCAGCTGCAACACGCCGCCTGAGAGGATATTTTCCCATGATGGACAACAAGATGATCGTCGAGGGCAGCCTTGAAGGCTCCGACAAGGGCTTCGCCTTCTATGGCCGCCTGCCCTATTACCGCGGCCTTGGCCTTTCGATGGTCGAGGATATCCAGATCACCGTGGACGGCGATCTCATCCCCCGCGCCGACGTGCGTTTCCACGTGCGCGGCAAGACTTATACGCTGGACGAGATGGAAACGGTCTATGATGATCGCTGGAACTTCGGCGAAAAGGCCAAGATCATCGCGCTGAAGCCGGGCGGCCTCCCCGCCGGCGATCACAGGATCGAATTTGCGGTGCGGATGCGCGTGTCTTACCTGCCCTTCGTGCCCACCACGAAGGACACCAAGGTTTTGGCGCTCGCCGCCTGACATGAGCGAACTTACGCTCGATCAGGCCGCCTCACTCACGGCGGGTGCGGCGATGTGGGCTTCGGTGGCGATCCCCGAAGCCGGCATCCCCGCGTTCACCATGAGCGACGGGCCGATGGGCATTGCGAGCGGCAAAGTCGATGAACGCGATATTGCCCGGCTTTCCCCTTGCGCCACGGCGCTGGGGGCCAGCTGGGACATGGATCTGGCCCACCGGAGCGGCACGCTTGTCGGGCAGGAAGCCGCCGCGCGCGGGATCGACATGGTGCTCGCCCCCAATATCAACCTTGCGCGCAGCCCGCTGGCGGGCCGCGCGTTCGAATACTTCTCCGAAGACCCGTTGCTGGCAGGTCTGCTCGGCGTGGCGTGGATCGGCGGCCTGCAATCCACCGGCACCGGCGCGTGCGCCAAGCATCTTGTCTGCAACGACAGCGAAACCGCGCGCGACAGTGTCAACGCCGTGATCGATGAACGCACCTTGCGCGAGGTCTATCTTCTCCCCTTCGAGTTTGCCGCACAGGCGGGCTGCGCCGGGATGCTGGCGGCCTACAACCGGGTAAACGGCCACTATTGTGCCGAGCAGCACCATGTCCTCACGCAGGTGGTGAAAGACGAATGGGGCTATAGCGGCGTCATCATGTCCGATTGGTTCGGCACCCACTCCACCGCGCCCACGCTGGCCGCCGGGCTCGATCTCGAAATGCCCGGCCCGGCGCGCTTCCTTGGCGCCAAGGCGGCGGCTGCCGTTGCCGAAGGCGCGCTTGATGAGCCCCGCGTGCAGGATGCAGCCGCGCGCGTGGCCCATGCGGCACAGCGCGTAACCGGCCCCAAATCGCAGCCGCTTGCTGAGGCAGGCATCACCGCGCTGCTCGAAGAAGCTGCCGCTGCCGGGATGGTACTGCTCAAAAACGAAGGCGCCCTCCTGCCGCTCGATCCCGCCAGCCTGCACACGCTTGCGGTCATCGGGCCCAATGCTGCTGCGCCGTGCTTTCAGGGCGGCACTTTTGCCAAGATTTCGGTGCGCCCCGATCTGCCCTCACCGATCGAGGCCATCCGCGCCCGCTTCGCGCCGCACTGCACCGTGCTGTTCGAACCCGGCGTCGATCCCGCCCCGCGCTTGCCGCTGATGCCAGTGGTCCCGGCGCACGCGCTTGGCGATGACTGCACGCGCGGCATGACAGTGGACTATTTCGCCACCCCCGATTGCAGCGGCGCCCCCCTCACCCGCGAAACGCGCGATACCAATTCGCTCGTCTGGTTTGCCGGGATGCACGATCAGGCCCCCTTCGCCAGCGGCGGCTCGATCCGCGCCTCGGGCCGGTTCACCGCGCAGACGGCGGGCACGCACCGCTTCCACCTCGGCGCGACCGGGGTCTCGCGCTTGATAGTGGATGGCCGCGAAGTCCTCGCCACCACCGAATGCCCGCCGGGTGACACGATGGGCGTGCTCAAGGCGGGGGACAGCGAAAGCGCCCCCGTCGACCTCGCCGCAGGCCAGACGGTCGACGTCGTGGCGGAATTCACCTTCATCGGCGCGCGCGTCCACGGTCTGTGGTACGGCATTCGCGCGCCCCGCAGCGGCGAAGAACTGCTCGCCGCTGCGGAACAGGCCGCGCGCGAAGCTGATGCGGTTGTGCTCATCGTGGGCGAAACCTCCGATAGCTCGGTCGAAAGCAAAGACCGTAGCGGCACGCGCCTCGCCCCCGGCCAGCTGGAACTGATCGCCCGCGTCACTGCCGCCAATCCGCGCACCGCCGTCATCACCAATGTTGGCCACGCCTATGATGCGGCGTGGGAAGCGGGCGCCGCCGCGCATCTGGCCACATGGTATCCGGGCGAAGGCTTTGCCGCCGCGCTGGCCGCCGTGCTGGCGGGCGAACGCGAACCCGGGGGCCGCATGCCCGTCACCATCGCACGCAAGGATGCGGATTATCCCGCCTTCGCGCTCCAGCCTGAGGACGATGGATCGCTGGCTTATGCCGAAGGCACGCGCCTTGGCTATCGCGGGATCATTGCCGCTGGCCGCACCGCGCGCCACACGCTGGGCGCGGGCGCAGGCTATGCCCGCTTCGGCTGGAGCGATGCCGCGATCACGCCGATGGGCACCGCGATCACGATCACCAATCTTTCCAGCCGCCCCGGCGCAGAGGTGGTGCAAGTCTATCGCGACATGCCCGAGCCCACGCTGATCGGCTTTGCCAAGGTCCGCCTTGCGCCGGGCGAAAGCCGCCGCGTGGAGATCGCCCTGCCCCGCCGCCGCTGCATGGTGTGGGGCGAGGCGGGCTGGCAGCTGCTGCCTGCCCCGCTGGCCCTGCGCATCGCCCGCCATGCCGAAGATCCGGGATTCGCGCTGGCGCTTGATCCCGCGCTGCTGGCAGACTGCGGACCATAACCACACCGGGGAGAGACGGATCGATGCAACGCCTGCGCATGGCCATAATTGGCGGCGGCCCCGGTGCCTTCATCGGCCCGGTTCACCGCATCGCAGCCGAACTGGACCGCGAGATCGAACTCGTCGCTGGCGTGTTCTCGTCCGATCCGGCGCGAAGCCGCGCAGGCGGCGCGGCCTATGGCCTCGATCCCGCGCGCGTCTATGGCACACTTGCCGAAATGCTCGCCGCCGAACGGGCGCGCGAGGATGGCGCAGAGTTCGTTGCGGTCGTCACGCCCAACCACGATCATCTGCCTTCCGCGCGCGCCGCGCTGGCCGCCGGTTTCCCGGTGATCTGCGACAAGCCGATGACCGCCACACTGGCCGAGGCGCACGGCCTCGCCGCCGCGGTCGAAGCCTCCGGCCTGCCGTTTGCTCTCACTTACACCTATTCCGGCTATCCGCTGGTGCGAGAGGCGCGCGCGCGCATTGCCGCAGGGGCGCTCGGCGCCGTGCGCAAGGTCGTGGTCGAATATCCGCAAGGCTGGCTGGCTGGCCCGGCAGAGGGCAAGCAGGCCGCATGGCGCGTCGATCCCGCGCGCGCCGGCGCGGGCGGCTGCATCGGCGATATCGGCGTCCATGCGTTTCAGCTGGCCGAATTCGTCACCGGCCTCAAAGTCACCGAACTGCTCGCCGATCTTGGCGCGGTCGTGCCGGGGCGCCAGCTCGATGATGATTGCAGCGTCTTCCTGCGCTTTGAAGATGTCGGCTTTGGGGCAGCGCGCGGCGTGCTGCTGGCCAGCCAGATCGAAGTGGGCGAGCTCAACACCTTGCGCATCCGCGTCTATGGCGAACAGGGCGGGCTGGTGTGGAAGCAGGAAGAACCCAACACACTCACGCTTCACCACCTCGATGGCCGCAGCGAGATGATCCGCGCGGGCACCGGCCTCATCGGCCCCGATGCGCAGCATCGCACCCGCACGCCCGGCGGCCACCCGGAAGGCTATCTCGAAGCGTTTGCCAATCTCTACCGCGATTTTGCGCAAGTGCTGCGCGGGCAGGCCGCCCCGCTGCTGCCTGGCGTGGCAGAAGGCCTGCGTTCCATGGCCTTCATCGAAACCGCCGTCCGCGCCAGCGCCGCCCGCTCTGGCTGGACCCCGCTTATTGTCTGAGGACACCGCCCCCATGAAAACCATCAAAGGCCCCGGCATCTTCCTCGCGCAGTTCGCGGGCGATGCCGCGCCGTTTGGCAGTCTTGAAAGCATCGCCGATTGGGCCGCCGCGCTTGGCTTCAAAGGCATCCAGATCCCTTCGTGGGACGCGCGCCTGTTCGATCTTGATCTGGCTGCAACCAGCCAGACCTATTGCGACGAAATCACCGGCATGCTGGCCGAAAAGGGCCTCGCGATCACCGAGCTTTCAACGCACCTGCAAGGCCAGCTCGTCGCCGTCCACCCCGCGTTCGATGCCCAGTTCGATAGCTTTGCCCCGCCCGCAGTTCACGGCAAACCGGCTGCGCGGCAGGAATGGGCAGTTGGGCAAGTCAAGAACGCCGCCGTTGCCAGCCGCCGCCTCGGCCTTGCCGCCCACGCCACGTTCTCTGGCGCGCTGGCGTGGCCCTATTTCTACCCCTGGCCGGCCCGCCCCGCCGGGCTGGTGGAAGATGCCTTTGCCGAACTCGCACGGCGCTGGAAGCCGATCCTCGATGTGTTCGAGGACAACGGCGTCGATGCGGCCTATGAAATCCACCCCGGCGAGGATCTGCACGACGGCGTGACGTTCGAACGCTTCCTTGAAGCCGTGGGCAACCATCCGCGCGCCAACATTCTTTATGATCCCAGCCACTTCGTGCTGCAGTGTCTCGATTACCTGCAGTTCATCGATATCTATCACGAGCGGATCAAATGCTTCCACGTGAAGGATGCCGAGTTTCGGCCCAATGGCCGCTCCGGCGTCTATGGCGGGTATCAGGGCTGGGTGGACCGCCCGGGCCGCTTCCGCTCGCTGGGCGATGGGCAAATCGATTTCGGCGCGATTTTCAGCAAGATGGCGGCCCATGATTTCCCCGGCTGGGCCGTGCTCGAATGGGAATGCGCGTTGAAGCATCCCGAAGTGGGCGCAGCCGAAGGCGCGCCGTTCATTGCGAGGCACATCATCACGGTGACACCGCACGCTTTCGACGATTTCGCGGCTGGCGGCGCAGACCGCGCGCTCAATCGCCGCCTGATGGGCATCGGCGAATGACCGGCTGGAGCCGCCGCAGCTTCATCGCCGCCGCCACGCTGGTCGCGCTGCAGGCCGCCGCGCCGGGCGGTGCGGCGGTCCTCGGCAAGCTCGATCCCGCAGACGCACCCACGCCGCAGCGCCGCAAGCTGCTGCGCATGGTCGCCGATCACGTGATCCCCTCCACCGAGACAGCGGGTGCAGGCGCTGTCGGCACGGGTGATTTCGTCCTCGTCGCGCTGGCCCACGGGCTTGATGGCACACGCCGCCCACCCCGATCCGATCTGGCCGCCGATCCCGCAATCTCCCCCTTCCTGCGCTCGGATGGCAGCCTCGATCACGCCGCATGGCTGGACGCGCGGCTCGGCCCGGGCTGGCTCGCCCTGCCCCCCGCCCGCCGCCACGCCCAGCTCGCCGCGCTTGATGCAGCAGCGTTCGCGCGCGATCCCACTGCTGACCCATGGCGCGCGATCAAGGGCCTGATCCTCACCGGCTACTACACCAGCGAAGTCGGCGGATCGAAAGAGCTCCACTACGAACTGGTGCCCGGCCGGTTCGATCCCAAAGTGCCCGTCACCCCGGCGACGCGCGCGTATTCGAGCGACTGGACAGCGGTGGATTTCGGCTGATGGACAAGACCCAGAACATGAACGCGGCGCAATTTGACGTCATCGTCGTCGGCTCGGGCATCACCGGGGGCTGGGCGGCCAAGGAACTCACCGAGGCAGGCCTCAAGGTGCTGCTACTGGAACGCGGCCGCGCCATCGAGCACCAGCAGGACTACGAGACCGAGATGAAAGCGCCGTGGGACATGCCCTTCCGCGGCGAGGGCGACGCAGCGCTTTATGCGCGCGATCATGCGGTGCAAAGCCTCAACCGCCACTTCACCGAATTCACGCAAGGCCACTTCGTCAACGATGCGCAAAACCCCTATCAGACCGGGCCGGATACGGCCTTCACGTGGTTTCGCAGCTATCAGCTTGGCGGGCGCTCCCTCACCTGGGGCCGCCAGTCCTATCGCTGGTCAGACTATGATTTTGGCGCAAACAAGCGCGATGGCCACGGCACCGATTGGCCGATCCGCTATGCCGATCTGGCCCCGTGGTACGACAAGGTCGAGGATTTCATCGGCGTCTCGGGCGCAGCAGAGGGCCTGCCGCAGCTGCCCGATGGCAAGTTCCAGCCGCCCTTCGCGCTCAATGTGGTGGAGCAGGCGGTGCGCGAGCGGATCAGCGCGCAGTGGCCCGAACGCCGCCTCACCATTGGCCGCACCGCCAACCTGACGCAGGAAAAGGACGGGCGCGGCCTATGCCAGAGCCGGTCGATCTGCGCGCGCGGCTGCTCGTATGGTGCCTATTTCTCCACCCAGTCGAGCACGTTGCCTGCCGCCCGGGCCACCGGCAACCTCACCCTCATAACCGATGCGGCAGTCGAGCATCTGGACTATGATCCCAAGACCCGCCGCGTGACCGGGGTGCGCTGGATCGACAGCAAAACCAAAACGCGCTCGTCGGCCAGCGCGCGCATGGTGTTCCTCAATGCCGGCGCGTTCAATTCGGTCCATCTCCTGCTCAATTCGGCCAGCGAGGCCATGCCCCATGGGCTTGCGGGCAGCAGCGGCGTGCTCGGCACGCATATCATGGACCACGCCAACACGCTCTCTGCCGCCGCGATCATGCCGGGGTTCGAGGCGTGGACCAGCTTTGGCAACCGGCCAACCGGCGTGGTCATCCCGCGCTATCGCAACATGGATGTGATGGACGGCGCAGGCCACACCCGCGGCTTCTCGTTTCAAGGCGGCGCGCTGCAATCGACCTGGACCGCCGGCAAGCGCGAGGCGGGGCTTGGTGCCGATTTCAAGCGCCGCCTGCAAAAGCCGGGACCATGGCGCATGGTCCTCGTCGCCTTTGCCGATTGCGTGCCGCGCGCCACCAACCGCCTCACACTGGATCGCACGAGAAGCGACAGCAACGGCATCCCCCAGCTGCGCATCGATTTTGCCTTCGGCGCAGAGGAAAACGCCGCGCTGGCGCAGGCCAAGGCCGATGCCGCCGAAATGCTCACCAAGGCGGGCGGCAAAGTGATGTTCGGGTTCGACCGCCCCGGCGCGGGCGGCACCGCGATTCACGAAATGGGCGGCGCGCGCATGGGCCATGATCCCGCCGCTTCAGTGCTCAACAAATGGAGCCAGGCCCACGATGTCGCCAATCTGTTCGTCACGGACGGCGCGCAAATGAGCTCCAGCGCCTGCCAGAACCCCTCGCTCACCTACATGGCGCTCACCGCACGCGCCGCGGCCCATGCCGCCGCGCTCCTCAAATCCGGTGCGCTATGACCGCCTATGTGAAAAACCTCTGGTACATGGCCGCATGGGCCGATGAGATCGCCGGCGAAGCGCTGCTGGCGCGCACCCTGCTGGGCAAGCCATGGCTGATCTGGCGCAAGGCCGATGGCACCTATGCCATGATCGCTGATCGCTGCCCGCACCGTTTCGTGCCGCTTTCGATGGGTAAACGCGCGGGCGATATGGTGCAGTGCCGCTACCACGGCCTCGGCTTCGATGGCACGGGCGCCTGCGTCCACTCACCCTTCCCGGATGGCCCGCCCACCCATGTTAGCGCGCCCGCCGCGCGCTGATGCAATTGCGAGCGGCGGAAGCGGCCGCCTGAAACCTCAGGCGGCGCGCGGTTGGCGCGAAAGCACCGCGAGCAGCACCGCCGCGCCTACCGCGCTGACAATCCCGGCCACCAGAAACGCGCCCTGCATCGTACCCATTGCCCCGCGCAGGACGGAGACGAGCAGCGGCGAGGAGAACTGGCCGAAGAAGAACGTCGCGGTCCAGATGCCCATGCCCCGGCCCCGGTGCGCAAACGGCAGCTGGCTCTGCGCCCAGGCGATCAGCGTGGGGATTGCCATGCCGGCGCCCGTCTGCTGCAGCGCCATGCCCAGGATCATGATCTTCCAATCCTGCGCCAGCCCCATCACCGCCAGCCCCGCCGCCAGAAAGGCAAGGAAAATGGCAATAAGGGTGGGCGAGCCAAGCCCGCGCGCGCCCAGCCACCAGAACAGCGTCGCCCCCACCAGAATGAACAGCGTGGGCAGCGCGGTGATCTGGCCGATGCTTTGCGGATCGGTCACGCCCAGTTCCTGCCAAACGGTCGCGCCATTGACGATGAACACATAATAGATCGCCGAGGAAAACAGCGTCAGCCCCGCGATGCCCAGCATCGGGCCCCAAGGAAACCCCTCGGCGCGCGCTACGTCCATGCCCAGCATCTGCCGCACCGTGGCATCGCTGTCCGGCTCGAACATCCAGCGCAGCATCGCGGCCCAGATCGGCAGCGCCAGCAGATAGAGCAGGAAAATCCCGTTCCAGCGCCACGCGGTCATCGTGCCGGCAAAGAAGATCATCACCGACGAGAGCGCGGGGCCGACCAGCCCCTGCAGCGCAAGCCACTTGCGGCGGCCCTGATCGGGCCAGTAATCCGCGATCAGCGTATTCACCGTGGTCAGGATCACCGCTTCGCACAGCCCCAGCAGCAGGCGCGAGCCGTAGATCACGTCAAGGTTGTCCAGGAAGAACGGCGCTGCGCCGACAAGGCCGTAGCAGAAAGTCGAGATCAGCAGCAGCGTGCGCCGCCCAAACCGGTCAACCATCACGCCGGCAAACATCGCCACGAGCGCAATCGTCAGCCCCGGCGCCGTGACCATCGAGGGGACTTTGGTAGGGGCCGTGGGATCAGTCGGTGCAAAATGCCCGATGATCGCCGGGATCGCGGGGAACATCGTCACGATTGCCAGAATCGGCAGGAAACCGGCGATGATGACCGTTAGCCCCTGCGCCAGACCAGCCTGCCGCCCAGCCCGGTTTTCCGCCTCAAGTCCGGCTTTCGATGTACTTGCCAAGGTCTTCTCCCCAAACAAATTCTATTGCGCGGGAGAGGCTCTTGTCCCCCTGATCCCCTGCGCTGTGCGCTTGACCATATGCGATACGTGGCCATAATAGAAGAGAGATTTTAATTTGACCGGGCGATCCCGTGCGGCACGGTGCAACGCCGCGCAGCAGCGGACGGCAAACCGGAAAGCAGACACCCCGATGACAGGGCATGAGGCATGACAGGGCATTAAGCATGACAGGGCATCAGGCAGCCCCGGCTGGCAGGCAGCCGCACGAACTCGACGAGCGCCAACGCGCGCTCGCGTTCTTCACCGTGCTGACGGCAGTGGTGCTCGAAGTGACGGACACCACCATTGTCAACACCGCCCTGCCCGCGATCCGCGACGGGCTGGGCGCGTCAGAGGCCGCGATGCAGTGGATCGTCGCGGGCTATCTCCTCACGCTCGGCTCACTGCTGCTGCTGGGCGGGCGGCTGGGCGATGCCTTCGGCCACCGCCGCCTGTTCCTCGGCGGTGTGGCAGGCTTTGTCGCGGCCTCGGCCCTGTGCGGCCTTGCCCCCACGCCCGGGGTTCTGGTGCTTGCGCGGGTGCTACAAGGGGCGGCGGGAGCGATGATGGGGCCGCAGACCATGGCCATTGTCCAGCTGCTCTACACCCCGCTGGAACGCGTGCGCCGCCTGGCCTTCTTCGGCATTATCATCGGCCTGGCCGCTATCCTTGGCCCCATTCTGGGCGGCCTGCTCATTGCGCTGGATCTGTTTGGTCTCGGCTGGCGGCTGATCTTCCTGATCAACTTGCCGATAGGCCTCTTCGCGCTGGCGATGGGCCGCATCACCCTGCCGCGAACGGGCGAGGAACATAAGGGCCTTGCCATCGATCTGCCGGGCGCGGCGCTGTTCGCGGCCGGTTTCGGCCTGATCCTCCTCGTTCTTATTCAGGCGCACGAGGATCTGGGCCTCGCCAGCGGGGCTGCCATCCTCGTTGGCGGCATCGCGGCGCTCAGCCTTGCCGTGCGCCGCGCGATCATGCGCCGCGCAGCAGGCTTGCCCGCGATGATCGAGCCGACGCTGTTTGCCCTGCCTACGTTCCGCTGGGGCGTGATCGCGGCCATGGCATTCAACAGCGGCGCGGTCGGCTTCCTGATGATCTTCGCGGTCGCGCTGCAGCAAGGCCTTGCGCGCAGCCCGCTGCAGACGGCGCTGATCCACATTCCCTTCGGCCTTGGCGTGATGATCGCAGTGGGCCTGATGGTGCCCCGCCTGCTGCCTCGGCTGGGCCGCGTGCTGCCCATGGTGGGCGGCGTGCTTATGGCGGCGGGGATTGCCAGCACGCTTGCGCTGATCCACGCGGCGGTGGCGAGCGGCCCCTTGCTCGTGTTCACGCTGACCCTCGCCGGGATCGGCTTTGGCACCTTGTCCGGGCCGCTGGGGCCGATTGCCGTCTCCGATGTTCCGCGCACGCATGCCGGCACTGCCAGCGCCACGATCCGCACCGCGCAGCAACTGGGCGGCGCGCTGGGCATTGCGCTGGTCGGCTCGGCTTATTTTGCCGTGTCCGGGCACGATGCAGCGGCCCGCCTTGCCGGGCTGGTCCCCGGCGCGGTGATGGTCACGCTGCTTCTCGCTATCGCGGTGCTGGCAGTTTCACGCCTGCCCGCCATGCTGTTTGCCGCCGAACGCAAACCTGCAGCGGATTGACCGCGCGCCTCTTCATTGCCATTATGAATTGGAATCACGCTTTACCTATTTGCAAAGCGAATACAAATTCATCGCGGGAGATTATATGGACAGAAAACCAGTGCGCCGCGTGGTAACGGGCCACGATGCTGAGGGCCGCGCCATCATCCAGGAAGACGGCGCAGCGCCCCGCGTCCAGCAGGTCGGCGGCGCCATCGGCCCGCTGTTCCATGAAGTGTGGAACACGCAAGCCACCCCCGCCCCCATCGATGCCGCCTCGGGCGAACCGCATGAAGATGGCATCGTCCTCGCCCCGCCCCGGCACGGCACTCGCATCCGCGTGCTGGATATCCCCCCCGAAGGCGACGGCATCCGCAACATGACGCCGGAAGAAGCCGCCGCCCACTTTGCCGAAATCGGCGCAGGCCACGCATCCAATGCGGCCAAGGCAGGCGCGCGCCACGCATTGATGCACCGCACCGAAACAATTGATTATGGCATTGTGATCGAAGGCGAACTCGTGCTGATCATGGATGAGGGCGAAACCACGGTCTATCCCGGCGATATCGTGATCCAGCGCGGCACCAACCATGGCTGGGCCAACCGGTCTGACAAGAACTGCCGCATCGTGTTCGTGCTGATCGACGGCGCATTCGCGCCCGAGCTGAAGGCATGAGGCTGGCGACGATCCGCGACGGCTCGCCCGATGGCGCGCTGGCACTCGTTTCCCCCGATGGCGCGCGCGTGCTGCGCGTGGGCGGCACGCTGCTGGCTGCGATGGCAGACTGGCAAACCGCGCAGGCCCTGCTCGAAGCTGCCTCTGCTCGCCTTGCCGCCGGTGAAGGCGAAGCGGCCGAGGGCGTTACCTTCGCCGCCCCGCTGCCGCGCACCTGGCAATGGCTCGATGGTTCGGCCTTCACCACCCACGGCGATCTCATGGCCGTGGCCTTCAAGCATGATCCCCACGAAGGAGATCGGCCGCTAATGTATCAGGGCCTGTCGGACCGGTTTTATGGCCCCCTCGATCCCGTGCCCTTTCCCGAGATGGAACACGGCATCGATTTCGAAGGCGAGTTCGGCGTGATCGTCGATGCTGTGCCGATGGGCACCAGCGCTGCAGATGCGCTCGGGCACATCCGCCTGATCGTGCAGATCAACGATTGGTCGCTGCGCGCCATCGCGCCTGTCGAAATGAAAACCGGCTTCGGCTGGGTGCAAGCCAAGCCGGCCTGTTCGATGGCGCCTTTTGCTGTCACCCCCGATGAACTGGACGATGCCTGGGCCGATGGGCGCGTCTGCCTCGATCTTGATATCGCGTGGAACGGCAAGCGTGTCGGCCATGCCAATGGCGCGGCAATGGCGTTCGGATTCCACGATCTCGTCGCGCATGCCGCGCTCACGCGCGATCTTGCCCCAGGCACCGTGATTGGTTCGGGCACGGTTTCGAATGCAAACTATGCTGAAGTCGGCTCAAGCTGCATTTCGGAAATCCGCGCGATCGAGATCATCGCCCACGGCGCGCCGCAAACGCCGTTCATGGCGTTTGGCGATACCATCCGCATGACCGGGCGCAACAGCAGCGGCGGCGCCCCGTTCGGCACCATCGATCAGCAGGTGATCAAAGCCTAGGGCAGGTGCCGATCCGATTGCATCGGCCCGGCTGCTGCGGCCCGTTCAGGCCTTTGCCTGATCCTTGATGGGCAAGTTGCGCACCCGCTTGCCCGTCAGCGCAAACAGCGCATTGGCCAGCGCCGGCGTGGCGGGCGGCAGGCCCGGCTCGCCAATCCCGCCCATCTGCGCCCCGCTATTCAGGAAATGCACGTCCACGCTCGGCGCATTCGCCAGCTTGAGCACATCATAATCACTGAAGTTGCTCTGCTGCACAGCGCCCTTCTCCAGCGTGATCGCCTCGCCGATGCCCGAAGACAGGCCCATGACCAACCCGCCCAGGATCTGCCCTTCGGCAGCCGCCGGGTTCACCACAGTGCCGCAATCGACCACGGCGGTGGCCTTGTGCACACGGGGGCTGCCAGCCTCGTCCAGCGAAGCCTCGATCACTTGCGCCACGATCGTGTTGAAGCATTCGACCATCGCAACGCCGCGTGCCCGGCCCGGTTCGACCGGCGAGCCCCAGCCGCTGCGCCTCGCCACTTCCTCCAGTACCTTGCGGTGCCGCGAACCGGCTTTCAGGTGCCGCAAGCGGAATTCCACCGGATCGACGCCCGCTGTATGGGCCAGTTCGTCCATGAAGCTCTCGGTGGTGAAGCCGTGCTGCGTGGCGTTGACCGAGCGCCATGCGCCGACCGTCTGGTTGGAAACCTGCTTGAAATGCCGGCGCTTCGCGGCAGGCACATCATAGAAGAACGGCACTTCGCGCAGGCCGTCCTCCGGCTGGGCAAAATCCGTGCGCCACGCGGCAATCTTGCCGTCCGCGCCCAGCGCCGCCGTCAGCCAGGCCGAGCTTTGCGGGCGATAGGCGCCTTGCCCCACTTCCTCCTCGCGCGACCAGATGAGCTTGACCGGGAACGGCACCTGCATGGCGACGCGCGCCACCTGATCGACCACTTCCATATACATCGGCAGGCGGCGGCCGAAGCTGCCGCCGATCAGCATCGGGTGAAACGTCACCTTGTCAGCGCCGAGGCCCGCCGCGCTGGCTGCCGCTGCCTTGGCGCCCAGGGGGTCCTGCATCCCGCCCCACACATCAAGGTGCCCGTCCCTGTAATGCGCAGTGAGCGCGAACGGCTCCATCATCGCATGGTGCAGGAACGGCATCCGGTATTGCGCTTCCAGCACTTTCACGCCGCTGGACTTGAGCGCGGCATCAACATCGCCCTCGCCCTCGATCTTGTCGGGATCGCCGGCAAAGCGCAGCTTGTCCTGCTCGGCAAAGATCGTGGCGGTGGATATCAGGCCGTGCCCGCCATCGCTGAACTTGGGCGCCAGCGCGCGCGCGCCTTTCAGCGCCTGCCAATAGCCCTTGGCGACCACGACGACCGCGCTTTCCAGGTTGATGACCTTTTCCACGCCCGAAACCGCCATTGCCGGGGCCGGATCGACCGAGAGCAGTTTGCCCCCACGCACGGGCGCGGCAATCACCGTTGCCACGCGCATCCCCGGCTTCATCACATCCATGCCGTATTGCGCGGTGCCGTTCACTTTGGCCGGGATGTCAAAGCGCGGGACAGACTTGCCCATGTGCTTGAAGTCTTTGGGGTCTTTCAGCGCCACGTCGCTCGAAAGGCTGCGCGTGGCTGCCTCTGCTGCCAGTTCGCCATAGCGCAGCGCCTTGCCACTCTTGGCATGGAGCACTTTGCCGTCCGCCGTCGTCAGTTCGCTGGCCGGCACGCCCATGCGCGCCGCCGCCGTCTCGATCAGCGCCGCGCGCGTGCCCGCGCCCAGCACACGCAGGCCGTGCTGCCCCGTGAAGCGCAGCGCGGAGGAACCGCCGGTGATCTGCAAATTGAGCTGGCGCGCCAAGAGGCCCAGCAGCGACATCGGCAAAGCGCCGATGATCCCGGGATAGCCGCTCATGTCTGCCATGAAACCTTTGCCCAGCACCACATTGGCAAACGCGGCTTCGGCGGGGGCGGAGACGACCGCGAGCTTGCTCCAGTCCGCGTCCAGCTCTTCGGCCAGCATTTGCGCAAGGCCGGTGTTCGAACCCTGCCCGATATCGGTGTGCGGCGAATAAAGCGTGACGGTATCGTCCTCGCCGATGCGCAGCCAGGTGCCGAAATTGTGCCCGCCCTTGCCGTCGGTCAGCTTTGCCGCGTCACTGCGCGCCGCGCTATCACCATATTGCACCGCGAAAATGCCGCCGCCGATCGCTGCGACGCCGCCAATCAGAAATGCTCTGCGGATCATGCCCATGTGCTTGCTCCTCAGGCCGGGTTGGTGGGGGTTGTGGCGCTGGTGGCGGCGGGGGCGGCAGCAGCCGTGCCAGCCACATCGTGGATCGCCGCGCGGATGCGGGGGTAAGTCCCGCAGCGGCAGATATTGGTCATCGCTGCATCGATATCGGCATCGCTCGGCTTGGGCGTCTTGGCCAGCAGCGCGGCGGCGGCCATGATCTGGCCCGATTGGCAATAGCCGCACTGCGGCACCTGATGCGTGATCCACGCCTGCTGCAGCGCCGTCAGCGTGCCATCAGCCCCGCCCAGCCCTTCGATCGTCGTGATCACCTTGCCGCCCACATCGCTGATCGGCACGCTGCAAGACCGGGTGATTTGCCCATCGATATGCACGCTGCACGCGCCGCAGGCGGCGATGCCGCAGCCGAACTTGGTGCCGGTCATGCCCAGCTCTTCGCGGATCGCCCACAGCAGCGGCGTATCCGGTTCCCCTGCAAAGCGCACCGGCTTGCCATTGACCATTGCCTCGATCGCCACGCGCGTCACTCCCCTTCAACGCCCCGTCAATGCGTTGCGTGTAGCAACTGAATAGGCCCCGCGCCACTGGCAAGACGGGAAGCCGCGTCAGTTTCCGCGCAGCAGCGCCGCCAGGCCCTCGCGCCCGTTCACGCCGGTTCGGGCATAGGCCGATTTGGCATATGTGCGCAGCGTGGCGAGCGAAATCCCCATACGCTCCGCCGCGTCGGCAGGGGGATGGCCCAAGGCCAGCAGCACCGCCAGTTCCCGCTCGCGCGCGCTCAGCGGCAGGGCCGCCGCCCGGCGCAGCACCACCGCCGCCAGCGGGGGGCGCCGTTCCAGACAGATCATGTAGCGCGCATCACCGCTATCTTCCCCCACCGGCGCGGCGTGGCTGCGCTGGCAGGGCACCACCCGCACCGCAATCTCGCCGTGCGGGGTGCGCCGCAAATCGAACGGCGGCGGCGCAGGCCGTCCGCGTGTGATGGCAATCGCCCGGTCAAGCAAGGCGTGCAACGCCGGGGTCAACTGATGGCCCAGCGCCCCCAGCATCCGGCCCGGGGCAATGGGGATGCCCGCATGCTGCGCGGCCAGCGCAATCGCGCTGCCAGCCACATACTCGATCCGCCCCGCCGCATCGGCCAGAAAGCTGCCGCTCTCCTCGGCCGCCGCGCTGCAATCGCCCACGCTTTGCGCCAGCGGCCCGGTGATAGCGGCCAGCACATGATCGTGCAGCGCGCCGATCAGCGCCCTTTCCCGCAGGCTCCAGCCGCAAGCGCTGGCCGCGCGATTCACCATCAGCACGCCGCGCGCCGCGCCGCTGGGATCGCGCACCACCACATCGATCGATCCGGCGATGCGATAGGGCCGGAACACTTCGTTATAGACCACCGTGCGCGTGAACTCGGCCGCGCCATACAGCGCCTCGCCCGCCCCCACGCGCAGGCCCGCCGCCACCAGCTTGTCGAGCGTCGGCTCGCGCGGGTCGCGCTCCAGCGCGGCGTGTTGGCCAACAAAGGCATCCATCGCCGAGGGGATGATATCGCGCATCCACGCGTCCGCCGGGCGGCCTTGCGGATCGAGCCAAAAGAAGTTGACGAAAGCGCAGCCGATCATGCGCTCGATTTGCGCGGCCATCAGGCCGATCGACTGGTGCGCAGGCAGGCCCAGCGCGGCAATCAGCCGCAACTGCTTCATATGGACGTGCGGGGAAGACATTGGACCGCGAATGCTCCGGATGGAGTGGCGTGAGATAACGGCGTTGTCGTTATGCAAGCGGTGCGGCCCGTACTCCTCAGATGCCACGGCATGGCCGGGGCAGGCAAGCGGCCAATACCCCACGGCGGGGGTATTGGCGCGCCGCCCAAAGGCTTATTAAGCCACTCGGGGGGCCGGGCTGCATGGCGCTGCTGCCCGCACATTCAGGATCGAACCGGGGCAGCAGCGATGGCCGACACGTTTTCCGATCTCAAAGACAACTGGGGCACTGGCCCCGGCGGCGAGGATATCGTCCTGCTCGATCCGGCCGACTTCGGCGTCGGCCTGTCGCGCTTCACCGATGCCCAGATCGACAGCATCATCGCCCAAATCCCCGGCACCTCGCACACGCCGGGTACCGATTACATCGATATCAAGGCCAGCGCGGGCGGCTTTGGCGCCAAGGCGAAGTTTTTTGCCGATTTCAATTTCGGTCTGGCGCTCAACTACACCTTCAATCTCGGCCAGACGCAGGCCAGCGCATCGGGCACCAAGGCGTTCAACGCCACCTTCGATGCCAATGGCGATGGCCGCGTCGATCTCTATGGCGCCTATGATCTCAACACCGCCAATGCCCGGTTCGATTTCGGCGTGCGCAACATCCTGCCCCAGAATGGGGAAAGCGTGCTCGGCCTTGGCGTCAAGACGTCGGGCAATTTCGGCATCGGCTTCAAGGATATCGACGTCTACACGCCGTTCGGCTCGGTCTACACGAACGCCTCGGACTTCTACTTCTCGAAGGACCTGTCATCCTCCACCAGCCTGTTCGATCTGAAGCAGGGCGAACCGCCGATCACCTATTCGACCAAGGGCATCTACGGCTCGCTCACCGCGCCGCGCCTGCCCGACCTTGCGGTTTCGGCCAGCGGCGGGATCGGCGCCACGGCGACCAGCAGCGGTACTGGTCCTGATATCGGGCTGCTCAAGGTCATGCCGCTCGAATTCATTCCGGTGATCGGGCAGATCTTGCGCGGCGGTGGTGCCTTGTTGCTGAGCGATCCGCTCGACGTGATCCTCGAATGGAATCTCCTCCATCTCTCGCTCAACATGCGCCTTGGCCTTGCGCAGGATCTCAAGGTCACGCTCACCGGGGTCGATAGCTATGTGAAAGTGGAGGAAAAGGCCGCAAGCGGGGGTTTCACCACGAAGTTCGATTCTGCCGTGCCGTTCGGCAGCATCGTCACCCTGCCGTTTTCCGAAGGCGACCGCTTCGGCACGAAGATCACCGAGCGCTATACGCTGCATATCCAGTCCGACAGCACCATCGCGCTCGATGCCCGCGCCACGATCGAACTGGGGCTGCTCTACTTCAAGCTGATCGTGAACCCGGTCTTCATCGACGAGAAGAAGTTCGAGCACTGGCTCTATCATCCGCCCGAGTTTGATCTCTTCCAGATCACCCAGAAAATCGGCGAAAAAGGCTCGGTCTACACGATCACGCTGCCCGAGATGGTCACCGTGGTTGATACCCACGTGGCGGTGAAAGGCACCGAGGCGGGCGAAACGCTCAACATGGCCGACAAGCAAGTGCAAGTCGACGCGCTGGGCGGCGATGATACCGTCAACGGCAATTCCGCCCGCAATCTGATCCTGGGCGGCAAGCGCAACGACACGCTGTTTGGCAATGGCGGCGATGACGAGATTCGCGGCGGCCTAGGGTCGGATATCATCGATGGCGGCGCGGGCAATGATCAGCTCTATGGCGAGCTGTCGCTGCTTTCCAAGCCTCAGACGATCACTGGCGGCACAGGCAATGACGAGATCGAGGGAGGCGGCCCCGGCACCTTCGATGGCGGCGCGGACAACGATCGGATCAAGGTGTTCGTTTCGCTCCAGGGCGGCCAGACCATTCTGGGCGGCACCGGCGCAGATCTGCTCACGGCTGATTTCGCGATCTTCACCGCAGACCTCACCGTCTCGCTGTCTGACAGCGGCGCGGGAACGCTGCTGCGGGCCACGTCCACCCGCCCGGCCGTTACGTATTCCGGCTTTGAACGCTATGCGCTGAGCGGGGGCCTTGGCGACGATACGTTCACTGGCAGCAGCAAGGCCGACACCATCGACGGACAGGCTGGCGACGACAGCATCTCCGGGATGGACGGCGCCGATATCATCGCAGGGCAAAACGGGGCCGACACGCTGCGCGGCGGCGCGGGCGACGATGTGGTGGCGGGCGATGCCGGAGACGACAAGCTGCTTGGCGATGCGGGCGATGACGGCATCGACGGCGGCTTTGGCAATGACACGATCCGCGCCGGCAGCGGCGAGGACATCGTCAGCGGCGGCGAAGGCAATGACACCATCCTTGTCGACGAGAACGACGGCGCGAAGGACGTGGCCGAGGGCGACAACGGCGACGACGTGATCCGGGGCGGCACCGGCAAGGACGAGCTGAACGGCGTGGCGGGCGACGACCGGCTCTATGCAGGCTCGGACGGCGGCACGCTTTATGGCGGGGACGGCGACGACCAGCTCTGGGGCGCGGCCAGCGCGATCCTCCATGGCGGCGCAGGCAACGATACCTTCACCGTCAGCGCCAAGATGAGCGGCATGCAGATCTTCGGCGAAGGGGCCAAGTCCAGCAGCTTCCTTCCCGCACAAGACCGCCTCATCCTCGGCGCCGGGGTCGTCGCGGTCAAGGAGGCGGCACCTGCCGCCTATCAGTTCGCCGATTTCGCCCGCGCACAAGCGACGGTCTATGACAACAACATCACGCTCAGCAACGGCACGACCGCGGTGGGCATCGAACACTTCGATGTGCGCGCCACCAGCGCCGATGATGCGATCATCCTTGGCAAGGGCGACGATACCGCGCGCGGCGGCCAGGGCAGCGATTACATCGACGGCGGCAGCGGTCGCGACTCGCTGTTTGGCGAACAGGGCAATGACGTCCTCGTCGGCGGCTTTTCGGGCCACTATCACGGCGGCAGCGGAACGGACACGCTCTATATCAAAGTTCCCTCCGGCACCGGGCTCGGCGCAGGGCAGGATTTCCACCTCGATGCGGGCTCTGGCGATACGCTGCTGCAAACCAGCGTGGGCGGCATCACCACCACCATCATCCTGCCCGGCGAAGGCGGCGGCAGCTTTGGCACGGTGCTCACCAGCATCGAGGCAATCCGCATGACCGGAGGCGGCACCGGCAACGACCAGATCGGCGGCGGCACCGCCAAGGACGTGCTCTATGGCGGCAATGGCAACGACAGCCTCAGCGGGCGCGGCGGCAATGATACGCTTGTCGGCGGGGCGGGCCGCGACCAGCTCTATGGCGATGCCGGAAACGACTTCATCGATCTGCGCGACATGGCCTCGCCCGGAGGCCTTGCCGTGCAAGGCGGCGATGTCGGCTCGGGCGGGGACGGCAATGACACCATCCTTGCCACCAACTCCGCCAGCCGGATCGAAGGCGGGCTAGGCGATGATGTGATTTCAGTGACCAAGGGCGGCAATTACGGCGCCTTCATCACCCGGATCAACGGCGATGGCGGCAACGACCAGATCCAGGGCAGCGATCAGGCCGAAGTGATCTTCGGCGGGCCCGATGATGAAACCACCCCGGCCGATATTCGCGGCGGCATCGATCTGGACCAGCCCGACGACGATTTCATTCGCGGCGGCGGCGGCAACGACGAGATACGCGGCGGTATCGGCGATGATGTGATCCACGGCGATGCCGGGCTCGACCTGCTCTATGGCGGACGCGGCAACGACGAGTTGCAAGGCGATTGGCAGGATCGCTACGCGGGCGGCACCGGGAATGACCTCATCGTGCTGGCGCGCTCTGCCGCCGAACCGGGCGGCAAGGCCTCGGTCAATGGCGGCACCGGCACCGATACCGTACGCTTTGCCTATACCGGCCGCGCAGGGCCGCTTAGCTTCACGCTGACGGAGGACACGGTGGTCGCGCCCGATCTCAGGCTGATCGGCATCGAAGTGCTCGATATCGCCCTGTCCGACGGCGCCGATGTGGTCACCTCGGGCGGCGGGGCAGACCGGATTCGCGGCGGACTGGGCGATGACACCATCCAGGGCGGCGGCGGCCACGATACGCTCTTTGGCTTCGGGCTGGATAGCCGCTTGGGCGGCGTTCCCACCGGATCGGACACGCTGGACGGCGGCGCGGGCGATGATCGGCTGGTGTTCGAGAACGCAGGGCGCGCCGATGGCGGCACCGGCACCGATGTGCTCGAAGTGCGCGGGCGCAACGCGGCGCTCGGCCGGGGCGTGTTTGCCGCAGGCGGAAACGGCACATTTGCCGGGATTGCCTATAGCAATCTGGAAGCGCTTGATTACACCGCCGATCTGGCGGGCGGCGCGATCACGCTGCAAGCCGGCGCGAATGCCGACAGAGTGCAAGGCAGCGACAGCGGCGATACGCTGGATGGCGGCGGCGGCAATGATGTGCTGCGCGGCATGGGCGGCAACGATACGCTGAAAGTCAGCGCTGTAACCGGGCAAGCGGTAATCGATGGCGGCAGCGGCATCGATACGGCCGAGATCGATCTTGCGTCGGCCACGGCCAGCCTTTCGGTCCAGCTCAGTGACCTCCCCCTGCCCGGCCTTGGCGGCGGTGCCCGCCCGGCCGTCCCGGCCCTGCTCACCTCCATCGAAGCGCTGATTGTCACCACGGGTTCTGGCCACGATGTGATCACCGGCGGCGAGCGGGCAGACCGCATCACCACCGGTGCGGGCGATGACCGGGTCAACAGCGGCAACGGCGCCGACACCGTCTCGCTCGGCGATGGCAACGATACCCTGACCGATCTACGCGGTGACGGCGATATGATCGACGCCGGGCGCGGCAACGACCGCGTCACGCTTGGCAGCCAGGCCGCCTCCGCCAAGGGCGGTGAAGGCACCGACCGGATCACGGCGGACCTTTCGGCAATTGCCGGGCTCACGCTCACGCTCGCGCTGGGCGGGACGGTCAATCTGCCGGCGCGCGGCTGGGGCTTCAGCGGG
>JAIXYF010000298.1 GCA_027490345.1 Novosphingobium sp. | reverse complement strand
TTACAATGCCGGCTGGGTTGGCTCCTCGCGCCTCATCCGCTCCGATGGCAGTCTGGTCGATATCGCTGATGCTGATCCAAACGGTGTCTACATCGGCCTTGCCGACGGGTTTACCGAACTGCAGAGCAAGTTCGGCAGGGCAGATACCTTCACCAACCGTGTTCTGGCCGGCCAGCGCTTCGATCCTGCCTATGACGAAGGCCGCGATGCCGGCGGCATGGTGGTCATCAGCTCGACCGCGACGATTGATAGCACGCTGCACGGCGATGCCTTCGCCGGGGAATATCAGCTGCGCAGCGGCCTGATCGGTACGGCCCGGTCCGCCATTGCGCTCGATCCCCGTTCGCTGCAGGCGACAGCTTTCCAGCGCCCGTCCGGCGGGTTCCTGCGCGTCGGCTCGTTCAGTGGCGCCTCGGGCGTCGGCCTCGGCGGTGATATGCTGATCCACGCCGAAGGAGCGCAGGATCTGCCCACCGGACAGGGCGTGGTTCTCCTTTCGGACCGGCAGCTGAGCAAGGCGGGCCTGTCCGCGCTCACGCTTCAGACCAGCGGCGGCGTCTCTTTCGGCGCGGGCAGCGCGCTGACGCTGGCGGATGGCGGCAAGCTGACGGTCGATGCCGGGCGCACGATCAATTTCGATGGCACGGTCACCGCGCGCGGCGGCGCGATTGCCGCGCGCACCTACGAACTGACCGGGACGATCTACCGGTCCGCGCTGGCGGCCACGGGCTCTGCTTTCACCACCGCCGATGACGTCAAGTTTGCTTACGCGCAAGGCGAGGTTTTGCCCGGCCTGTTTGACATCAACGTGCGCGGCACGCTTGATGTCTCGGGCCTGTGGAGCAACGATTTCCTGGCCGTGAACACGCTTCCCAGCGGTCAGACCTTCACGTCGGGCGGTTCGATCAGCTTGATCACCGCGCCCAAGGTGCTGGTTGCCGAAGGCACCGATCTTGAAAGCGCGAAATACGCAGTCGATCTGTCCGGCTCTATCACGCTCGCCAAGGATGCGCTGCTCAACGTGTCCTCGGGCGGCTATGTCGATGCGAGCGGGGCACTGGTCCTCAATGCGCGCGGCGGCAGCGTTTCGCTTATCAATACGACCACTTACGCCTCGCTGTCGCAGACGCCAGGAGTGGTCGACGAGCTTTCGACCACCGATCTGGGGATCAACGGCGAGAACCAGAGCGTCGCTTTCTCGCCTTACACCGTCGAAAACGGCAAAACGGTGCGCGGCGCTTTGGCCCCGCGCGAGCAACGTTCGACCGTCAGCTTCGATGCGGCCAACTTCAAGGGCTTCAGCTTCGGCGGAGGCGGCACGTTCCGGCTGGTTGCGCCCAGCATCACGCTTGGCGGCGCAAAACCGCAAACCGGATCGTGGCTCGGCCTCGATTTCCTGCAGAAGACGGGCTTTGGCGGGCTTGACCTCACCACGTTCCGCAGCCGCGTCTATGATGATCTGTTTGCGGGCGGTGTCGGCGGCGGCTCGGCCTTCTTCGAGACCACGCGTTTTGTGATCGGCGCGGGCGAGACGCTCAACCTCAGTCAGGCCTTGCTTCCCAATTTCGTCGATCCGGCGACTTCGGCAAAGCTGGCCACGCTGGCCACGGGCAGCGATGTGACCAGCGTGGTTTCCGCCAGCGTTCCCACCGATGCCTTCGACCAGCGCGCTGCAACCCTCACCCTGGGCGGGTTGACCGAGCTTACCGTGGCCAGCGGCGGCACGATCACGGGGGCCGCCGGCGCGTCGATCACCGCGCCCAAGCTGCTCAATCAGGGCAAGATCCGAATTGTCGGCGGCTCGATCGAGCAGCGCGCTGTCCTGCCCGACGTGCTGTTTGGCAAGGCCATCGGTGTTGACAGCCTGGATGACGTGCTGGGCGGACGGATCGCGGGCAGCGAGACGCTGCAATACAGCGAAAGCGCCGCCTCCAAGGTTGCGTTCGAAGGCATCGCGCTCACCAACGGCGAGCTGTTCTCAAGACCCGGGGCGGACCGCGTGGTCTACTTCCTCGGTGCGCTCGACAAGGATGAGGGCCTGCGCTTCGATGCTGGCAGCGTCACCGATCTATCGGGCGGTGCGGTGTTCGATCCCCGCGCCCCGCTGGGTGCAAACGGCCGCCGCATCGCGCGCGGCACGCTTTATGATGGCGGCTCGATCCGCACGGCGAGCACGTTCGTCAATCCGTCGAACCCGCTGTTTGGCGCCTCCGTCTATGGCGATCCGCGCAACCAGGTCATCGTCGCGGGCAATCCGATCGTGTATGCCGGCCTCACGGCAGGAGCCAGGATCAGCACCGGGGCAGGTGCGCTGATCGATCTGCGCGGCGCGGCGGCACAGTTTGACCAGCAGGATTCCACCGGCAATTTTGCGTTGGCCGATCAATGGAGCAACGGCGGCAGCATCCACGTGCTGGCCGGTGGCTCGATTGCTGGCGCCACGATTCGTGCCGCAGGCGGCGCAGCGTCTGCCGAAGGCGGGACGCTTGAATGGTTCGCGCCCACGCTCACCTCGGCCTATGCCGGGCGCGAGGGGCAGGCGGGGCTGATCGCGGCGGGTCAGATCGAGGCGGCGGGCTTCAGCACCATGATCGCGCGCGGCTCGGTCACGGTCGAGGGCGCAACAACGCTGAACCTCGACAAGGCGTTCATCCTCTCCTCAGCCGATTTGCCGACGGTTTCGGTCATCGACCGCGATCTTCAGGTCAAGGCCACGCTGCTTGGCAGCGGCGATGCGGCAATCATTGCGCCCTATATCCGCCTTTCCAGCCGCGCCCAGAGTGCGCCCGGCGGTCTGTCCACCAGCGCGACGGGGGCGCTCACGTTCTCGGGCAAGTCGGTCGACCTCGTCGGCGGGCTTGGCTTTGCCGCCGGCACCGTCCGCTTCGAGGCCGAGCGCGACGTGCGGCTGATCGGCGTAAGGCAGGCGGTCCCCAGCCTCACCGTGCTGACCGGCGTGACCGGCGGGCTTATCGCCTCGGGCGATATCGCGTTCAAGGCGTCTCAGGTCTATGCCACCACTGGCACCGGCAATCTCCAGGCGCTGATCGAAGACCAGCGCAACGGCACCCGCAACAGTGCGGCGCAGCCCTATCTCATCGCCAGCATTGCGCAGGACGGCCTTGTCTCGTTCGCTTCCAATGGCAGCGCGGTGCCTGATTCTCCGCTTTCGGCGGGCAGCTGGCTGCGCGTGCTGGGGGCAGAGATCCGGCAGGACGGCGTGCTGCGCGCGCCGCTTGGGCTGATCGAGCTTGGCTCGTCGACGTCGCGGCTGATTCCCGGTTCGCTCAATTCCGCGCCGGCCACCCGCAGCATCACGTTCGCTGCGGGCAGCATCACCTCGGTCAGCGGCACCGGGCTCAACGTACCCTATGGCCAGACGACCGATCTGACCGAATACTACTTCGGCCCCGGCGTCAGCGCTGCGCTGACCACGGCGCCCACCGGGCAGCTCGTGCTTTCGGGCGCGGATATCACCATCGATACGGGCGCGAAGATCGACGGGCGCGGCGGCGGCGATGTGTTCGCCTATGAATTCGTGTCCGGCACGGGCGGTTCGCGCGATCTGCTCTCGCGCCTCAATGCCGATGCGTTCTCCAGCAACAACGGGCTGCAGTTTGCCGATGGGCGGCAGGTCTATGCCATCCTGCCGGTCGAACAGGCGGGGCTCGTTGCGGCTTATGATCCGATCTATTCGGAAGATTATGGTGCAGCCCACGGTGACCTTTATGGCGCGTCTGCAGGCCGTATCGTGCGTCTCGATGGCGGTCCGGGCGTGCCGGCGGGCGATTATCTGCTGCTCCCGGCGCACTATGCATTGCTGCCCGGCGCCTTGCGTCTGGTGGAGAACACCGAAGCGCAGACGCCTTATGTCGGTGCGTCGACCCAGTTGCTCGATGGCAGCGTGCAGGTTGGCGGCACGTTCGGTACGGCGGGCACCAGTTTCCAGGAATCGCAACGCCGTTCGTTCACGGTGCAGAATGCGGCAACCTTCACCAAGTATTCCAAGCTTCAGGTCACCTCGGGCACGACGAACTTCGACAAGCTGGCCGAAAAGCAGGGCCGCGCCGCGCCGCGCTCGCCGATCGATGCCGCGCGCTTCGTCATCAATCCGGGCGAAACCTTCACCGTCAACGGCACGTTCGATGTGGGCGTCGGGGCCAAGGGGCGCGGGGCGCAGTTCGACATTACCGCCTCTGCGATCGCGATCCGCTCTGCCGCGGGCGAGGAAACCGCAGGAACGCTGACGCTTTCCACCACCACGCTGGCCAATCTCAATGCCAACAGCCTGCTCCTCGGCGGTGTGCGGCAAGATAAGGCCGATGGCACCACCCGCATCGATGCGCTGGCCAGCACGATCACCATCGACGACGGGGTGAAGCTGAGCCTGCCGGAAATGATCTTCGCCGTGGCGGGCGAAGGTTCCCGCATCACGGTGGGCGCAGGGGCCGAGCTGAAGGCCACTGGTACGCTTGCCGATCCGCGCACCGGCAATTTCGTGGTCGGCTATGTGCCGAACGACGAAGGGGCGCCCAGCCTGTTCGACAACACCGGGATCGGCGCGTTGCTGCGTCTGTCGAACGGGACAGACCGGCTGGTCACGCGCAATTTCGATCCGGCACTCGACATCGCCGATGTTGGCGGTTCTTCGCTCCGCATCAACGGCGGAGCCGCGCTTACCGGCAGTTCCGTTACGCTCAACGCGAGCGGTGCGGTCCGCTTTGCCAGTGCGGCGACGATCGATGCCGATGCGATCAGCCTTGGCAGCGCTTCGATCCGGTTCGGAAGCGGTGGGATTGATGCCGATTTTGCTGCGAAACTGGCTGCTGCCGACCGGCTGACCCTGCAATCGGGGCGCGTGATCACCTTGGGTGACACGCTGCCTACGCGGTTCAACACGCTGGCGATCGATGCGCCGGGGCTGGCCTCGGACGGCAGCGACGTTGTTCTCAATGCCAAGGCCGTGGAATTCGGCAATGCCGGCAAGGATCGGGGCAGCTGCGCCGATGTCGGTCAGCCGGCCTGCGGCGCGGCCCATACGCTGACCGTCAAGGCCGACGAGATCAGCTTCGGCAAGGGCACGTTCCGGCTCTATGGGTTTGACGGCGGGCTAACGCTCGATGCGGCCAAGGGCATCTATGTGACGGGCAAGGGCGCGCTCGCGCTTGATGATGCCGGTGCCTCAGGCCCGGTCAGCCTGACCATGAAGACCCCGTTGCTGGCCGATCGTTCGGCCAGTGCTGCGGCAGACGTCAAGTCGGGCGGGGCGGACTATGCGTTCCTCACGCGCGGTGCCGTGGTGATTGATGGCACCGGCCGCACCGCACCATCGGCACTGCCTGCAGCAGCGGCGGGCACCAGCATCGCGTTTGGTTCGGAAAGCTCGGCCGTCTCCACGCTCACCGTCAAGAACGCGGCGATCCGCGCCACGGCCGGCATCATCGAAGCGCATGCGCGCGGCAGCATCTCGGTCACTGGCACGTCCACGCTGGCCGTGCCTGGCTTTACCACGCGCATTGGCGCCACCGAAGATGCGCTTATCGCCACGGCAGGCGGCGGCACGATCACGCTTCAGTCGAATACTGGCAACCTCAACCTTGCCCGCACCGCCTCGCTCATTGTCGATAACGGCATTGGCAATGCAGGTTCGCTCAATCTCGTCGCCTCGCGCGGGACGATCAATCTGGGCGCTGCGCTTGGCACCGCGCTTGGCGCAGGCAAGACGCGCGCCGCCTCGCTGCTGCTCGATGGCGCGGCTATCACCGATGGCAGGGGCGCAGCGTTCGATTTCGGCAAGTTCGTGACCAGCGACGGCGCGAAGTTCCAGGGCACGCTGCAGATCCACACTGGCACTGGCGATCTCGCGCTCGCCAGCGGGCAGACAGTTAAGGCCAAGCGCGTGACGCTCGCCACCGACAATGGCACGATCACCATCGCCGGCACGATCGACACCTCGGGCGCCGATGTCTCTAAGCTCAAGCTGACCGATCCCCTTTATGCTGCGGCCGATGTCAATGGCGGCGATATCGCGCTCTATGGCGCGGACGGCGTGACGCTGGGCGCCACCGGCAAGCTGATTGCCCGCACCTCGGGCTATGGCGCTGATGACAGCAGGCAGGCCCGCGGCGGCAATGTGACGCTGGGCATCGCGTCGGATACGGCGGCCGTTACAGTGGCCACGGGCGCGGTGATCGATGTGTCCGCTGCGCGTCCGGCTGACCGGCTTGTCGCGATCACGGTCAAGGATCCCGATACGCTCACACAGAGCACGGCCTTCCGGTTGGCGGCAGGCGATCTGGGCGGAACCGTTACGTTCCGTGCTCCGCTGATCGAGGCCGACAGCAAGGTCGATGTGCGCGCGGGCGGCACCATCAGCGGCGCGCGCGAAGTGGCCATCCATGCGTTCAAGCGCTTTGATCTCGATGCCATTGCGGCCTCGGGTGCGTTCAGCGGAATTGTCGTCGATGCGTCCGGCAATATCCATCTGGATGCGGCTGCGGTTGGCAAGCCCAATTTCCTGGCCGATCTCACGGCCACCGGGTCACTCCCGCAATTCGTGCGCGATTTTTCGGTCACGCTCAAGAACGGCGGCAGCCTCACCGGCATCCGCGTGCGCCCGGAAATGGAACTTACCGCCAGCCGCACCGTGATCCTTGATAGCAACATCAATCTCGGCGCGGGGCAGATCACCGATTATGTCGGCGCCATTGCCGATGGCTTCATCGTGCCCTCTGCGCTTGGCCCCGATGCTGCGGGCAATCCGCGCTACGAAGTGGTGGCCGGCAAGGAAGCGGCGCTCTTTGCCAAGTATGTCGACATGACTTACCGCGTGGGCGGCAAGGTGACGGGCGAGGCCGGGATCTTCACGCTGCGGGCGGGCGGTTCGGTGAAGCTGACCAACAGCATCAGCGATGGCTTCTTCGCGTTCCATGATCGCACCGATCCACGCTATATCCAGCACCAGCTTGGCGGCGGAAACCGCGTGTTCGGCGTGGGCATCCAGCTCGATTGCGCCTTCGGCAGCCTGTGCGATGATACGCTGCCCAGCTTCAGCGCCCGGATCGGCCGCCGCCCGCCTGATGATGATGCGCTCGTCCTGATCGATCTCACGTTCCCGGTGCAGGGCAGCGCCAACACGCCGATCTTCGTCCACTCGCCCTATAGCGCCAGTGCCAACAGCGTGGCGGCAAACGGCACGGGCAATGGCATCGGCATTGGCGAACTGTTCCCGCTGGTGGACGGTAAGGCGGTGGCTTCATCCGATATCCGCCTCGTGGCCGGTGCGGCGACGGGCGCTGCGGATCCCACGCAGCTTGATCGTTCGGCCAAGGGCGATGTCGTGATTTCGGGCGAGAAGTCCTATTCGATGGTTGCGCGCGAAGGGCGCTACACCTTCGGCGGCGGGCTCCAGCTCGGCATCGATCAGGGGGATGGCACGTTCCTTTATGGCAATGTCAGCGGGGATCTGTTCACCCAGACCTTTGCCGATTTCGCCGATCCCGAAACCGCGCGCGATTTCTACACCAAGCTGGTGTGGGGCAGCGACAGCGAGCTTTCCGACGATGCCCTTGCGGCAGCGCGGGTGTTCTTTGCGGGCAACCGGTTTGTCAGGGAAGACGGCGTCGTGACCGGGGTCTATGCCTCGCTTGGCCAGGTCGCCGATTTCCTCGCCAGCGATTATGGCGATACCTACCGCAAGCTCGTCGTGCCCGATCTTGAGGTCGAGACCGATGTGCCCGTGAGCTATCCTGGCACGCGGGTCTATTATCGCCCGCTGGTGCGCACCGGCGATGGCAATATCACCATTGCTGCCGCGCGTGACATCGATCTGGTCGGCACGAGCAAGATCACCTACCGCGATGTCAACAGCCTGGCGCGGGATGATTTCGGCGATCCGCTCGAATCCAATTTCGATAACGCGCAAGTTGGCGGCTCGGCCGTCTACACCGCCGGGACCCGGCTGGCGAAGCTGGGCACGGTCGATCTGACAGCGGCGCGCTTCGATCAGGGCGCCGAAAAGCTGGCCTATATCCCGTCCACGCAAGGCGCGCTCGATTTCGGCTCGGCGCTTACCGGCAATGGCGGCTCGGTCACGCTGGTCGCGGGGCGCGATGTCATCGGCCGGCGCGATGTGTGGAGCGAAAGCTTCCTCGATACCGGCCTCGATATCGATACCACGCTGCCGGGCTATGAAGACGGCCTGTCCACGCTCGATACCACACGGGTCGGTTCGGCCAGCCAGCGGTGGCGGCTGGGCCGGGTGGGGTTGGATTCCACCATCGGCATCATTCCGCAGCTCTTTACCTCGGGTGTCGGTGCGCTTTCGGGCGGCAATGTCTCAATCACGGCGGGGCGCGATGTCGGCGATCTGACCGTGGCGCTGGATAATTCGGTGGTCACGCAGACCAACGGGCAAGGCGCGCGCGTGCTCGTCACCAGCGCGGGCGGCGATCTGGCGTTGAACGTCGGGCGCGATCTGCTCGGTGGCCAAATCGATCTGGCACAGGGCACTGGCCGCATCACCGTGGGCCGCGCAGTGGCCGCAGCGGGCGAAACGCTGACCCAGGGCAGCTTCGAAGACCGGGTCGATGCGCCTGATCGCCGCAATCTGCTGCGCGTGCGCGTCAGCGATGCGGCGGTCAGCCTCACCGCGCGCGGTACGGTCGATATCGGCGGGATCGGTGCACTTGGCGCGAACGAGGCTTCGGCCACGATCGACCTCCAGCTCAACACGGCGGGTTTCTTCAGCCCGGTCGCCTCGTTCAGCGCAGCCACGACCGGCACGCTCAACCTCGTCGCCAACCGGCGCGAGCAGCGCGTGCTGTTCACCGCGCAGAACACCGATGCAGAGAACCCCTCGTTCCTGCTCGGCAATGTGCTGCCACCGACCCTGCTGCTCAGCTCGCTTTCTGGCGATCTCAAGCTTGGCAACGGATCGCCGCTGCTGCTTTACCCCAGCCGATATGGTCAGCTCAGCCTCGTGGCGGGCGGCGATATGGGCCGTTTTGCGCTGGCGATGAGCGATGCAAATCCGTCCGATCTGCCTGGCGCGTTCACCGTCAGCCAGCTGGTCAGCCAGTCGAGCGCGCTGATCCGGCTCAAGGGGCTGGGCTTCACCTTCGGCGGCGTCGTTCAGCCGACCGACGACGTGACCCTGCGCTTGCTGCATGACCGCAACATCCTGCATGCGGGCGATACGCGCGCGGCCGAAATCTATGCCGGCGGTTCGATTTCGCAGGTCCAGCTCAATCTGGCCAAGGCGGCGCGGATCAATGCCGGGCTCGATATCGTGGACTTCTATTATGAAGGCCAGAATCTGGCGGTTTCCGATGTGACGAGCGTGTTGGCGGGGCGCGATATCCTGGCCTCCACGCAGCTGCCCGATCTCAACAACGCCTTTACCGGCCGGCCGTTTACCGGGATCACCAATTTCGTGGTCGGCGGCCCCGGCACGCTCACCGTGCAGGCCGGTCGCGATCTCGGGCCGTTCCTCAATTCGGCGACGGTTGGCGGGATCAGCTATGCCGGCGGCATCCGCACCATCGGCAACGAGGCGAACCCCTGGCTCCCTTCGCAGGGGTCTGATATCATCGCGCTGTTCGGCGTGGCCAAAGGGGCAAACTACACCGCGCTGCGCGAGACCTACCTCGATCCTGCCAATCTGGCGAAACTTGATGGCGATCTCTTTGTCCAGAACGTCGATTCCGCCGGGAACCGGACACCGGATCGCAGCAAACCGATCTACGCGCCCAAGCTGGCGCGCTGGCTTCAGGCCAATGCGCCCGACGCCTTTGCCAGCGTGTTTGCAGACAATCCGGGCCTCACGGGCGATGCGCTCACCGCGGCGGCCTATACCCGCCTCGACAAGCTTTATGCGGCTTTCACCGGGCAAGTGACAGAGCTGCAGCAGCGCCAGTTCCTGATCCGTGAAGTCTATTTCGGTGAAATCGCGGCGCCTGCCGATCCCAATGGCCCCTCATCGCAGCAGTTTGTCCGCGGTTACCGCGCGATCCAGACGCTGTTCCCGGCCACGCTGGGCTATACCGACAACCTTGCCACGTTCGAGGTCGATCCCGCCACGGTTACCGAGGATCACCCGCTGGGCGAGGCAGTGAAGAAGCTGGTTGATGGTGAACCGGCGCGCGCCACACGCATCATCACCGGCAACGTCGACTTGCGTCTGGCCACCTTCCAGACCGGGCGCGGCGGATCGATCGACATTCTCGGCCCCGGCGGCGATTTCATTGCCGGTTCGGTGGTGCGCACATCCGAACAGGCGGCGCGTAAGACCACGCTCTACGGCCAGACCGGCGTTGATTTCTTCCGCACCGGGTTTGGCCTTAATCAGTCGCCCGTGGGGATCGAGTCCATTCCCATCGGCTTCGAGGGCGTCCTGTCGCTGCGCGGCGGCTCGGTCCAGTCGTTCACCGATGGCGATTTCCGGCTCAACCAGAGCCGCCTGTTCACGCTCTCGGGCGGAGACATCACGATGTGGTCGTCGAACGGCGATCTCAACGCGGGGCAGGGGCCGAAGACGGCCTCGAACTTCCCGCCGATCGTGCTGCGCTTCACGCCCAATGCGCTGGGCGAAGTGGATTCGGCCGGCAGCGTTTCGGGCGCAGGTATTGCCGCGCTCCGGCCCAGCATCGAAGTCGCGCCGTCGCGTGTCACGCTGCTCGCGCCGGTTGGCACGGTCGACGCGGGCGACGCGGGCGTGCGCGCTTCGGGTGACGTGTTCGTGGCCGCCGCACGCGTCGCCAATGCCGACAACTTCAAGGTTGGCGGCGTCTCTGTCGGCGTGCCCACAACCGCGGTTGTTGCCGCGCCTGCCGCACCGGCCAGCGCGGCAGCTGCCGTTGCAGCCACCGCGGCGCAGGCCGGATCGCAGCAGCGCGGCGATACGGATCGCCGCTCGCTCATCCGGGTCGATGTGCTCGGCTTCGTTGGCGGTGCGGGCGACAATTGCCCCAGCGGCCGCTTTGATTCCGAAGGCCGGTGCATCAATTGAACCAGCCCAGCATCAGGATGAATCCCATGCCTTTCCCGACCCGTCTTCTTGTTGCCGCGCTAATCCTTGGCGCGGCATCCCCGCACGCTGCCCTAGCTCAGGCATCCGGGGCGCAGGCATCAGGGGCGCAGGCACCCGCAGCCGCTCCCGCGCTGGGCGGACCGCTGGTTCCGGGCGTATGCCTCCTCTCGCGTGAGGCGGTGATCGCCAATTCCAAGGTCGGGATCTATGCCTCGCAGCGGGTCCGGCAGCTGACCGAGGAAGCCCAGGCCGAAGTCAATGCGGATCGCAAGCCGGTCGAGGCGGATATTGCAGCGTTTCGTGCACAGGCGGCCAAGTTGGCGCCTGAACAGCGCGCGGCGCAGGAAAAGGCACTGGCAGCCCGCCTCGCTCCGATCCAGACCAAAGCCGAGCAGCGCACACGCGAGATCGAAAAGACCCGCGCCAAGGCGATCGATACCATCGGTCAGCAGCTCCAGCCGGTGATTGCGGCCATCTATACTCAGAAGGGCTGCGGGCTGCTGTTCGATCGTGCAACCGTGCTGGGCGGCAATCTGGGCAATGATCTCACGCAAGCCGTCGTGGCCGGCCTTGATGCCCGCCTCACCTCGTTTGCCATTCAGCGCGAGAATCTGTCGGGTGTGGCGACACCGCCTGCACGATAAAATACTGATGGTCGCCCGGGGCAGGCCGCGCCTGCTCTGCTGCGCCGATTCGTGGTTACGATGCGCTGAAAACACGGGATAGTTTTCATACCAGCGCGGCGCTGAAATGGCGGATTTCCGGGTATTTCGGCCCCTATGCTCACGCTGCCTGTCTCTTAATGGGCATCTGGTTCAGCGCAATGAAATGAACATCACAAAAATGTCATTGCCTGAAAATAGAGGGGGTGTCGGGGGACGAATCAAACCGCCCGACAACGCAACATGCCCTGCCCGGAAAAGTTTAGTTCCGGGCGGTTTTTGTGCCCCTGGCGAGCCCTTTGGAAAAAAGGGCAGTGAAAGTTCAGCACTATCAGGGCCGCTCGTCTCCCCGTCTGTGGGGATCGGGGGTAACTGAGATGAAAGGGATATCTAATGTCGAACAACCTGAAAACGCAGCTGCTCATGGCGACCGCCATG
>JAIXYF010000011.1 GCA_027490345.1 Novosphingobium sp. | reverse complement strand
GCCGCGCCGGCCATTCGGTGATCGGCAAGGCGGTCAGCGAGGTGCTGGCCGGCCCGCTCGAAGATCACATCGTGCCTGACGATCTCCTGTCAGGCGGCGCGGCATGATCCCGCTGCCGCGCATGTTGATGCGCAGCCTGAAGGAGCGCCGCGAACCGCCCGCCCCGCGCACGCTGGTGGTCGCAGACCGCGAGCTTCCAATCGTGGTGCGCCGCCTGCGCACCGCACGGCGCATCACCTTGCGCCTTGCCCCCGATGGCAGCGAGGCGCGCATTTCGATGCCCGAATGGGGCCGCACCGCCGATGCGCTGCGCTTTGCCCAGCAGCGCTGCGATTGGCTGGCCGCGCAGCTGGCACGCATTCCGCCCCCGGCTGAGATCGCGCCCGGCTGCACGCTGGCCTTTCGTGGGCAGCCCTTGCGCATCGAATGGCGCGAAGCCGCGCCGCGCCGCCCTGCGCTCCATGCCGAAGCGCTGGTGCTGGGCGGCCCGCACGAGGGAATGGAAGGCCGCATCCTTCGCTGGCTTGAGGGCGAGGCGCTGCGGCATTGCGCCGCAGATTTGGCAGAATACTGCGACCGCGCCGGGCAGGCGCTGCCGCGCCTTGCGCTCTCCCGCGCAATGCGGCGCTGGGGCAGTTGCAGCAGCCGCGGGGTGATCCGCATCAATTGGCGGCTGATCATGGCGCCCGATTTCGTGCGCCGCTCGGTCGTGGCGCATGAAGTGGCGCATATGCGGCACTTTGATCACAGCCCCGCATTCCACGCCCATCTCCATGATCTGTATGAAGCGCAGATTGAGGACGCCAACCGCTGGCTGAAGCAGAACGGCCGCAGTCTTTATCACCCCTTCGGCTGAACGCCGCCACTGGCGCGCTCGCGTGCCACACACTATCTAGGCCGCCATGAAAGAGTTCTTCCGCAACGTTTCCCCGGTGCGCGCGATCCAGGATCTGTGGCAGACTCTGGGTGCGCCGACCGAATATCGCTGGCGCGGCCTCGCGCTGGCGGTGCTGGCCACGGGCGGCATTTTCTCGGTCATGTGGCAGGAAGGCGGGCGCGGCCTGCCCCGCCCGCCCGAAGTGATCTACTTCGAAAGCTGGCGCGCGGATCGCTCCGATGCCGAAATCATCGCGGGCAATCTCGAAGCCACGAAGCGCGCCAAGGCCGAAGCCGCCGCCGAAGCCGCCCGGGCCGAAGACGTGCGCGCCATGTACAAGGCGGTTGGCGCGGCCACCGGGCTGGATACCGAAGCGATGGACCGCAAGGCCCGGGCTGAGCGCGAGGCCGAAGCCCGCGCAGCCGCCGCGCGCGACAAGGCCCTGCTGGAAGAGCTGGCGGCAAAGCCGGCGGCCAAAGCGCCCTGACTATCCTGCAACCTTCTGGCCTGCAGTCCTCTTGCATGACGGCCGCCGATGCCGATTGGCTGGATGCGGCGGCTGCCCTTGCCGCGCGCGGCCGCCCGGTCAGCCGCCCCAATCCGGCAGTCGGCGCGCTGATCGTCAAGGCGGGCCGCGTGATCGGGCGCGGGTGGACGCAAGCCGGCGGCCGCCCCCATGCCGAAGCTATGGCGCTGGCCGAGGCCGGAGCCGAAGCTGGGGCCAAAGCATTGGGCGCCACCGCCTATGTCACGCTGGAGCCTTGCGCGCATGAAAGCGCGCGCGGCCCTGCCTGCGCGCACAGCCTGCGTGCAGCGGGCCTTTCCCGCGTGGTGATCGGCTGCGAAGATCCCGATCCGCGCACGGCGGGCGCAGGAATTGCGATGCTGCGCGCCGCCGGGATTGAGGCGGTGCTGCTCCCCTGCCCCGCTGCCGCGCGCTCGCTCGAAGGCTACTTCACCCGCGCGCACCATGGCCGCCCGCATACCACGCTGAAGCTTGCCACCTCGCTCGATGGCTGCATCGCGATGGCCGATGGCACCAGTCAATGGATCACCGGGCCCGAAGCGCGCGCCCACGGCCATGCCCTGCGCGCGCGGATGGACGCCATCCTCGTCGGCGGGGAAACGCTACGCGCCGATTCGCCCCGGCTCGATGTGCGCTTGCCCGGTCTTGAAACGCGCAGCCCGGCGCGCTGGGTGCTCACGCGCCGCGCTGTGCCGGAAGGTTGGCAGGCCTTGGCCAATCCCGCCGAAGGCCGGTTCGGCGATGCGCAGTATCTCCTGATCGAAGGAGGCGCAGGCGCGGCTGCCGCATTTCTGGCGGCCGACCGCGTGGACCGCTTGCTGCTCTATCGCGCGCCCATCCTGATCGGCGCCGGGCGGCGCGGCCTCGGCGATATCGGCCTCGCCTCATTGGGCAGTGCCCATGGCCGCTGGCGTCTGGCAGATCAGCGGCGGCTTGGCAGCGATACGCTCGACGTCTACGACCGCATCCGCTGAAGGAGTTCACGTACCCATGTTTACCGGCATCGTCACCGAAATCGGCCGCATCCGCGCCATCTTCGCCAAGGGCGATACGCGCGTGACGATTGCCTGCACAATGGACCCGGCCAAGATCGCCATCGGCGCATCGATTGCCTGTTCAGGGGTGTGCCTCACCGTTGTGGATCGGGGCGGCACGGCGGGCGACAGCTGGTTCGCGGTCGACGTTTCGGGCGAAACGATCCGCCGCACCGCGCCCGCGCAGTGGCACGAACAGGCCGCGCTCAATCTCGAACCCGCGCTGAAGCTGGGCGACGAGCTGGGCGGCCATATCGTGACGGGCCATGTCGATGCGGTGGGCCATGTCGTCTCGGTGGACCGGACCGGCGGCTCGTGGCACGTCGTGGTTTCAGCCCCGGCAGAGCTGGCACCCTATATCGCGGCCAAGGGCTCGATCACGGTCGACGGCGTATCGCTCACGGTCAACGATCTGGCCGATCAGCCCGGCGGTGCCTGCCATTTCATGCTCAACATCATCCCGCACACGGCGGAGGTGACCACGCTGGGCAGCCTTGCGCCGGGGCGCGAAGTGAACCTGGAGATCGACGTTCTGGCCCGCTATCTCAAGCGGATGCAGAGCCTCGCTGCAAACGGCTAATGCAGGCGGGCTGATCAGCCCGCCACGTCTGCCAGCGCAGCGATGAACGTCTCGATATTCCCGGTCGTCAGCCCCGCAATGTTTACGCGGCCCGATCCGGCCATGTAAACGCCGTGGCGCTCGCGCAGCGCCATGATCTGCTCGGCCGAAAGCGGCAGCATCGAAAACAGGCCTTTCTGCGCGCCCAGCGGCGCCATGTTGATCGGCCCGATCTGTTGCGCGGCGGCCAGCCGCTCGCGCACTTCGGCCATTCGCGCACGCATCGCAAACAGCTCCTGGCTCCACTGCGCTGTCAGCGCCGCATCGCCCAGGATCAGCCGCACTGCCGCCGCGCCATGATCGGGCGGCATCGACCAGCTGGCCCGCGCGATCGTGGCGCCATTGGCCATGGCGATGGCCAGCGCCTCGGCATTATCCGTCACCACATAGAACGCGCCGACGCGGTCGCGGTAGAGCCCGAAGTTCTTGTCGCAGCTATAGGCGACCAGCGCTTCCGGCACCGCGGCGAGCACCTGGCGCAGGCCATAGGCATCGGCTTCCATCCCGTCGCCCAGCCCCTGATAGGCCAGATCGATCAGCGGCAGCACGCCCGAAGCCGCCACCATCGGCGCGATCTCGTCCCACTGCGCGGGCGTGTAGTCCACGCCGGTGGGGTTGTGGCAGCAACCATGCAGCAAAACCACATCGCCCGGCGCAGCATCCGCCAGCGCGGCGCGTAGCGCCTCAAGGTCAGCGGTGCCTTCGGCGGTCATGTGTTTGAAGGTCTTGAGCTCAAGGCCCACGGCTGCAACGATCTGCGCATGGTTCGGCCAAGAAGGCGTGCCCATGATGATGCGCTTGGCGCCTGCGCGCGCGGCCACTTCGATCGCCAGCCGCACCGCACCGGTGCCGCCGGGGGCCTGCATCCCTTCCACGCGGGCGCGGTTGAAATCGGCGCCGAACACATGCGGGATCAGCGCATGGACAAAGCCCATATCACCCTCAGGCCCGAGATAGGCCTTGGAATCCTGCGTCTCCAGAAGCAGGCGCTCCGCCGCCTTGATCGCGCCGAACACGGGCGTATCGCCCGCGCCCGTGCGATAGACGCCAACGCCGAGGTCGATCTTGGTCGGCCGCGGGTCGGCATTGTGGAGCTTGATCAGCGCAAGCAGCGCATCGGCGGGCTGGGGCTTCAGGGTTTCGAGCATGGCAGCGCCTTTGCCCCCAAACCGCGCGTGGCACAAGTGGGTCGGGCACTGGTGGGCCCGGCACAAGTGAGCGCAAGCGCAGTCGGCAGGCTCAGAACGGCATCCAGGTCTGCTTGTCGCTGAACTTCATGTAGCCGCCGTTGACCCCAAGCCGCAGCCCCGCGCCAAAGCGCACCGGGATGACCACCACATTGCCGCGGCGCAAATAGCTCACGTTGAAGCCGCCCACGAAATAGGCCTGCCCCTCGCCCGCGCCATAGCGGCGGAACAGATCCTGGCTGTCATGCAGGTTGTAAACCAGCACGAACGTGTTCGACGCATTGGCACCCAGATCGAAGCCCAGCGAGGGCCCCGTCCAGTAAACCGGCCGGTCGCCCTCGATCTTGTGATGCAGCCTGCCCGAACCATAGCGCACGCCCAGCACCACCGCACCGCCAGCCTCGCGCCCGGTGATATAGGCATTGGGCTGGCCCTGCTTTTTCAGAATGTCCTGGATCATCAGCGCAAGGCCCTTTGCCCCCTTGCCGAACACGCCTTCCGCCGCACCGATCAGATCATCCTCGCGGTAAGTGGCTCCATTGGCGCCGCTACGCGCAGGCACCGGAGCATAAGCAGGATCAGCGGGGACCGAAGTCATGCCGGGCGCGGCTTCATCACCACCAGCGGCAGGCGAGGAGAAAGCCTGATCAGCGGCGCGCGGGGCAGCCGATGCGGGCGGCGTTGCCGCCGTGCCAGTAGCAGGCGCGGCTGGCATACCGGCGGATTGCGCGGGCAGATCGGCATCGATCGCACTGTTGGGATCGATCTGCTGAACTTGCGCCAGGGCCAACCCGCCAGCAGCCAATCCCCACAGGGCCACCCCCCAAACCGCCACGCCCCTTGCGGCCACGCCCGCTATGGCAGGACCGATCGCGATGCTCTGGCTCAGCTTCATTGGCACATTCCTATCCTGCAGCCCCGCCCCGGTCCGCGCGGCAGAGCTTCTGTCGTCCTATCAGGCGCTGATCTTTCTGCCCGGCACAATGAACCGGCGATGAGCCGAGTCGATTTCGCGCCAAGGCGAATCCGCTGAGGGCCGCCCCCGCCGTCGCAGCGACGCCGCAATCTGAGCGCAGGAAGCCCCTTGCCGCCCCTCCACTCCCTCGCTATAGGCCCCCTTCGCCGCTGCGATCCGGAGACGTGGGTGAGTGGCTGAAACCAACGGTTTGCTAAACCGTCGTACTGGGATTACCGGTACCGAGGGTTCGAATCCCTCCGTCTCCGCCATATACCCAACAGAATCAATGGGTTGAGGGACGCCCTTGGGCCTTACCCACCTTTGAACCCACCTTACGGATTGCGTTTGATCGGCTTCGGATTCGGTGCCCCACCCCCATCGAAAATCCTGCCAAGCCAGACCCTACCGGGGTGCCACCCCCCGCTTTGCTGAGATGGGACCCGCGCTTCCTTGGTGTATACGATTTCGCTCGTCCGGTGAGTATCAGGCCACTTCAAGCACACATGCTGTTGCAAGTAGCGGTGCCAGCGCCGAACCCAGCCTCCTCTGACCATTGCGCATGAAACATCGCCATCTAAGCGGGACGAACCAAGCTGCTGTCCTACTTCCAAAACCGTTGCCGACCGAGGCGCAGCGCATAGCGGGCTCTTTGACGTGGATGTGCCAATCAGCTTCTGGCAGTTCACGCCATAGACCTTGTAGGTCGCAACCATGTCCACGCCAGCGAGCAACTAGGTCGAGCCTTTCTCGGCACCTGATATCCGGCTCTCGACCGCACTCCCTACTGGCCCGAGCGCGTTGAGATGGCGCAGTGGTGGAGCGATTGCCTCAACACGATGCGGAAGGGAGCGGAATCATTCCGCTTCACACCCGAGCCGCATGATGGAAGTCGCAGATCAGCGCGGCACACACTGCTCAATGTGCAGTCGCGCATCTGCTCAGCGATCTTCCTGAAGGGCCAGTCGATCCTTAGAATGCTATGTCACGGTGTCAGTCGGAATTGGCACATGCGCGTAAATGTTCAGGCTGCAGAATGTTGATGCAACGGTAGGATTGGCTGATCCAGCCCCTCGCCTCGAGGGTCCTGAGCAGTTTCCGGGTTGGGTGGCGAGACAGTTTTGCCGTCTGACCGAGTTCTTCTTGGCTGAGATGTATGGGCTTTGCTGCGCCAGAATTCCGGCAGTTGGCGTGATTCAGTATCATGGCTGCTAGTCGACGTTCGGCTTCGGGAATGAGTAGGTCGACACTCACGGCCGAATATCTCATTCCGGCGTGAAAGGCCAGTTTGGCAATATCCTTCCACCATGCAGGCTGCGCGTACAGCATACTAAGTACCTCACCAATGCTCAGGCACAGAATTGTTGTCGGCATGACGGAATGGAAGTGAACCACATTGTTTGGCAAAAATAGCGGCGCATAGCCGCACCACTCGCCTGTGTTGAACAACAGAGCGACCGGCGTATCTGCTGGCCCTATACCCGGCACAAGGGCGACTTGCCCGGACGCCACACCGTACATCCCTGGGCCGATTGAGGGATCATCGCCCGCTGTCGAGATCTGCTCACCTGATGTGAATGTTCGGATCTGGCACTTAGCCAGAAACTCCGAACGGAAATCAGCCGCTGCGGTCGCCAGCCAACCCTCAGTTGCCAAAATGCGGCACGCCTCAGCTTTCGAGATCGGCATATTTTCCAACATTGGACTAACTGAACCTTTGTTTGCCAAGCGCGTGTGGCAGGGGCTTCAGCAGACCGTAGGACAGGGCGGCAGGCTATCGCCAAACAGGACTGTAGTAATCCCATGCGTTTTTTACAGAAATGTTTCAATATTGGTGAAAAATCACAAATTATTATTGGGGTATACTTAAGTATTTTCCAATCTATAGTCCTTTCTACGGTTTGTAATGCCCAGACTGCCCAAAGCTGGGCCATTGGTGGCGACATAACCTTGAGCGCGACAAACGAAGATACGACGGTTTCAGTGGCCCCTTCAGAGGGCGTTTTGATGAATGCTCCATCGATCGCTGATGGTTCACGCAACACCATCAGCGTCACCGCTATCGGTGCCTCGGCCTCGGTCAGCAATAGCAGCGTAAGTTTTCAGGATGTGGATATGACTGATAGCGTTGATGGCAACATCACGGTTTCTGCCTCCAACCTGAACAGCACCATTACCGTCTCCGGCACAATCGACGGCGCCGTAATCGAGCAAGGCCACGACAATACGATCTCAGTCTCAGCAGTGGGTGCCTCGGCACAATTCAGCGTCACCGATGACGTCTTGGCGGGCGCCACGGTAAGCCGCTCCCTTACCGTCAATGGCGATATCTCGGTTAACGCGGAAAACACCGGCGACGTGAACCTGCAGATCGCTGTCGGCAGCAACGGCGACGGCGTCTCGATCAACGGGGGTACGCGCAACGCATTCTCCGGCACTGCGCTTGGTGCGTCGGCCGGCATCTCGGTTTTGACCATTGTCGATGATGGCACTTACACTTCTGAGATCGGAATAGGTGTTGACAGCGGAATAAGCGT
>JAIXYF010000189.1 GCA_027490345.1 Novosphingobium sp. | reverse complement strand
GGCCCCGCCGCTGATCGTGTCATTGCCCGCCGCGCCGTTCAGGATATCGTTGCCGATCCCCCCGCTCAGGATATCGGTATCCCCCGCGCCGACCAGGTGGTCGTTGCCCGCGCCGCCGGTGATCGTGAAGCGCTCGATATTGATGTAGCTCACGCGGGTGGCGCCATCGGCGGCCGAATACTGGTTCCAGCCGTTGCCGATGTAGGCGGTGCTCACATCCGAGGCGAGGCTGCCATAGTTGAGGACGAGGACATCGTTATCGCCTTGCCCATCGACCACATCCCTGCCGAGGCCGGGGTTGATGATATCTCTGCCCGATCCGCTGGTGATCGTATCATCAAGGGCAAAGCCCGACAGGTCGATCTTGTCTGAACCGAGCCCGGTTGTGATCGAAAGCGCTTCGATCCCGGTGATGCTGCTGCCCGATCCGGTGGCCTGCGCGGTGGTCTGGCTGGCGAGGGCGTTGAACGCGATGGCCGCCGTTTCCGCCGAAAGATCCGCCACCCAGCGGTCGGCGCCGGTGCCGCCAGCGATCACGGCGTCGCCGCTTGCGCTATCAAGCCGGTCATCGCCTGCACCGCCGATCAGCCGGTCCAGCGCGGCCCCGCCGAAGAGACTGTCGCTGCCCGAGCCGCCGGTGACATCGAACTTCTCGATGTTGATATAGCTGACATGCGTGGTGCCATCGGCAGAGCTATACTGGTTCCAGCCATTGCCGATATAGGCGCTGGAAATCGGCGAGGCGAGTGACGCATAATCGAGGACGAGCGTGTCGGTTCCCGCTCCGCCATCGACGGTATCGCGGCCGAGGCCTGACCGGATCATGTCCCTGCCGCCGCCGGTGTTGATCGTATCATCAAGGGCAAAGCCGCTGGTATCGATCACATCGGCGCCCCCGCCGGTCTGCAGCGACACGGCTTCGATGCCCAAAACATTGCTGCCAGCGCCGGTGGCCTGTGCGGCGGTCTGGCTGGCCGCGGCGTTGAACAGCACTGCTGCCGCTTCTGCGGAAAGATCGGCTACCCACCGGTCATGGCCCGCGCCGCCATTGATGATGGCATCGCCGGTGCCGCTTTCCAGAGTATCATCGCCGCCATTGCCGCTGAGCGTATCCTTGAGCGCGCCGCCGACCAGACGATCCGCCCCGGCGCCGCCTCTGAGATCGAACAGCTCGATATTGACATAATCGAGCTGTTCGCCGCTGCGCGAGGAGAAGCGGTTCCAGCCATTGCCGATATAGGCATTCGAGATGCCATGCAGCGGATCAGTGATCGCGCTCCAGTCCATGATCAGCTTGTCGTTGCCGCTTCCGCCGCCGCCATCGGCCACATCGCTGCCGCGGCCGGCGGTAATCGTATCGGCCCCGTCGCCAGTATAGATCGCATCGTTGAAGACGCCTGCGCTGGCGGTGACGAGATCGGCGCCGATGCCGCCGGTGTAGTGCAGCGCCTCGATGCCAGAAAGAACAGCGCCGTTCGTGGCCTTCTGGGTGACAAGATTGACTGTGGCCCCCGTCAGCGAACCATAATCGACTTGCCAAGTATCGGTGCCGGTGCCGCCGCTGATGGTATCGGCGCCTGCGCCGCCATTGAGCCAGTCATTGCCGGCATTGCCGACGAGGCGGTCGCTGCCCGCGCCGCCGGAGAGCGAATCGCCCGCGCTGCCACCCGTGATATCGTAGGATTCGACGTTGACGTAGCGGACGGACTGGCTGCCGGCCTTGTCGGCAAGCTGATACCAGCCATTGCCCTGATAGCTGTGCGAGACGGCGGTCTGGGCATCGGAATAATCGATGATCAGGCGGTCAGCCGATCCGCCGCCTGCATCGAAGCTGTCTGCACCGCCATTGGACTTGAACGTATCATTGCCTTCGCCGGTGGCGATCCCATCGTTGCCGGTCACGCCCCGGGTGTCGATCACATCGTTGCCGATCCCGGTGGTGATGGTCAGCGCCTCGATCCCGCTGACAGCGGCGCCGGTGGCGGCGATCGTGGCGGTGCCTTCAGCCAGCAATTGCACGCTGATGCTGCTGAGCAGCGAACCATAGCCCGCGGTCCACCGATCCAGCCCCGTGCCGCCCGAGATCGTATCGGCGCCGAGCCCGCTGGTCAGCACATCCGCGCCCGCGCCGCCAAACAGCCGGTCGGTCCTGTCGCCGCCGTTCAGGAAATCGTCGCCCGAGCCGCCCTTGAGTGTGAAGGACTCGAAATTGACGAAAGTGGTGCCCGAAAGAAAATCATCCGTGAAAGCATACCAGCCATTTCCGGCGTAGCGAAAATCCAGACTCGTGACGAGGGATGAGTAATCGACAGTAAGGCTGTCAATCCCTTCACCGCCATCGACTGTATGGAACCCGGTGGGCGTGATGGTGACTGCATTGTCGCCAGAGTCGGTCGTTCCTGAAACAGGCATTGTTCAGTCCTTTCAAGATAAAACCCGCAAAACGTATTGGATCTTGATTTTGGGGCTATCGAGAAAGGTCCACATTGATTGTAATCAAACTGTGACGAAATATATCCGAATCGGACTTGTGTGGGGGTATCGCCCGGCAGGCGATTCAGCGCCTGAGCCAGTGCTTGAGCCGGTGCCAGCGCCCGTGGGCTGCCAATTCTGCAAAAGGGCTTCAGGGCCCTTTGCGGTCCAGTTCCTCATTCAGTCGCAGCGATGCGCGCCAGAAGAAGAAGGCCGGGATAAAACCGATCACGGCAGCTCCATAAAGCACCCAGCGCACGCTTTCATCGCCTGCTATCGGCTTGATCCAGTCTGACAGCATTCCGAAGAACAGCGGGCCGAGGCCAAGGCCGATGAGGTTCTGGCTGAACAGCAGGACCGCGCTGGCCATCGCCCGCGCCTCGGGCTTTACCAACCCCTGCGCGCTGGAAAAGCACGGGCCGTAATACAGCGAATTGAGCGCGGTGGGGATCATCAGCAGCGCCAGTGCCCAGCGCCAGTCGGTCATGACATAAGCCGAGATCGCCAGCGGTACCGCTGCGGCAAAGCCGACGGCGGGCGCTGTCATCACATGGCGGCGGTTGATCTTGCCAAAGCGGTCAGCCAGCCAGCCGCCCGCCAGCGTGCCGACAATGGCCGCCACACCGCCCCAGATGCCGAACCAGAACCCGGTTTCGCCCGCCGTCAGCCCGTGGGTGCGCTGAAAGAAGATCGTCGTCCAGGTGGCCTTGCCATAGCTGAGGAATGCGGCCGCTGATCCCGCCGCAAGCAGCAGCACGAAGGCGCGCGAGCCCAGAATTTCCGCCAGCGCCTCGCGGTTGGAAAGGGCCGGCCGCGGGGGCGCCATGCTGGCGGCGCTGAGGGCCGCTGGCGCGCGGCGCGGATCGCGCAAGCTCAGCACGACCGCGCCCGCCAGCGCCACACCCGGCAACCCGACGACCATGAACGCTGTCCGCCAGCCATAGGCATCGGCCAGCAGCCCGCCGATCAGCATCCCCAGCAGTGTGCCAATGGGGATGCCCAGCGCATAGATCGCCATGGCCGAGGCGCGCTTTTCGGGCGGGGCCAGATCGGCAATCAGCGAATGGGCAGCAGGCGTGCACCCAGCCTCGCCCACGCCGACCCCGATGCGGGCAAGCAGCAATTGCACAAAATTCTGCGCCTGCCCGCACAGCGCCGTCATGCCGGACCACACGATCAGCGCGCCGGCAATCAGCCCGACGCGGTTGGTGCCCGGCCGATCCGCATAGCGCGCGATGGGAATGCCAAGGCAGGTGTAGAACGCGGCAAACGCGATGCCGGTCATCAGCCCGATCTGTGTATCGGAGAGGCCGAGATCGCGGCGGATCGGTTCAGCTAGAATGTTGACGATCTGCCGATCAAGGAAATTGAAAACATAGACGACAAGCAAAACCGCGAGGACAAGGCGCAGCGATTGGGGTTTGGGCGTGTTCTGCCCGGCTGGTTCGCTCATCCTCGTCCTTTCGCAGGTCTGACGCCTGCAGACCAAGGCATAGGGGGGCTTGCTGGGCAACGCCAGAGGGGGCGGCTAAGTTCGGGGCATTTTGACCGGGCGGGGGCTCGGGCTTAGGGTGACACAAGTTACACCGTGTCACCCTCCGGATTTGGTCCCAACTTGCGGAAATTACGAGTTTTCCTTGAGGCAGTGGACAGGTGACACGTCTCCGCCCGCACTATGTGGAGTCTGGCCAACGATGACAAAGAGCGGGGCCGGAAGGCCTGCGCTGGCTTATGCCAGATCAGGGGGATGTAGGAAAATAGGGCCTCCCCAACTCGACAAACCGCAAACCAGCGCGCACTCTTTGCGCCATGTACCGCCCCCAGTTTGAAGCCGCGCTGCGTTTGCTGGCCCGTGTGAGCCGCGATCTGGATGATGCAGGCTTCAACCCGCCCATTCTCGTCGGTGGCGGCGCGGTGGAATTCTATACCGGCGGGGCGATCACGACCGGCGATTTCGATCTTTCCTGCGCGCGGCAGGAACTGCTCGAAGCCGCCATACAGCGGCAAGGGTTTGTCCGTCCGTCCGGGCCGGAGAAAGCGACGCGGGGCTGGGTGCATCCCGAGCTTGCGCTGGGCTTCGAGGTTGTCTCTGGCAGTCTGCTCGACGGCCTTGCGGACCGGACGCGGGTGCGTGTTCTGGAGCTTGGTGCCGACGGGTCCGTCGCCGTGATCGCGCCGGAAGACATGATCGCCGACCGGATGGGGCAATATGCCTCAGGCTCCGCGCCGGAAATGCTGGAGCAGGCCCGCGCCCTGTTCAGCCTTTGTGAAGGGCTGGACCTGCAGTATATGGACAAGCGCATTCGCGAAGAAACGGCAGGCGACCATGGCCTTCAAGACCTTGCAGACCCGGACTGAGCCGACCACGCTCGAAGCTATGTCCGAACGCCTTGCTGCCCGCCGTGCGGAAATCGGGCCGATTGAGGTGCCGCGCAACAGTGGCAAGCGCCGCAACGAAGCCAAGCGCGCGTTGCTGGCGGAGATCGAGAAGTTGGGCGGGGAGTGGTGAGGGGATTTCGGGGCTGTTGCACATGGTACCGTAATTCCGGTACGGTTTAATGACCTAATGTTGCTGCCACAAGTGGTTCAGCAGATAACATGTTAGGTTCGGCGCCAGTGAAGTTCTTATCAATTTTAGTTAACACATTTCCTTCGTATGTACGATGAGCGATCCACCAAACCTTATCAATTTGTAGCCATTTATCGCCAGTTACATCGCTTTGGTAGAATGCACTTACTGCAAATCGTGCCAAAACGCCTCCGTTGTCATTGATTGCAGTATCGTACCCGTCGATGAAGTCGATGTTTTTATAGCTCCAAAATTTAAAAACTTCGACATCGCCAGGGATGACTAAGCTCCGATTTTTGACCTTCTTTTCTTCAAAACCCTTCCATATTTGATCAACATAATTTGGATTTCCATCTCGAGTATACGTGAGATCAAATAAAAAGCAGTAATTATTAGCAACTGACTGGCCTAGATTATTTACATGTATGTTTATTTCACAGCGCAAAGCTTTACCCTGCAATTTTAGCACCGTGGGCTCAACATGGATCGACAACCATGGCCGCTGTGCAGCTACAGCGATCTCATTTGCTTTCGCCATGGCCTTGGTTGCTAAACTGGTCTCTTCGACCGCCTTTCTGCTTAGATGAATTTGCCAGTACAGTCCGGTGCTACCAAGCAGTGCAACAATAGTCCCAATCATTGCCCACCAAGCTGCACGGTCTGCTGCGCCTGCGGCTTTCCATTGAGCGCAAAGATCACTCTGCCTTCGGTCTACGTCCTTTTCACATGGAACCGTAAGCTCATCTTTATTTTGTGGATTCAGCATTTCAATTGGCACTGACGACGGTGAATTTGAGGATTTTGAACCTGACTTGATTGATCTGTCTTGTGATTCTGCCTGTGTGCTGATCTCTTTGCTGCTTGGTTCTTTGCCAGTGCCGGCGCCTATAAGTACCAACCCCAGAAGCGCAGCGAGGATGCTTTTGTTGAACCTATCCATCGACTCAGAAATGCCACATCAAACCCACCTCAGCAATTCTTCTTCGTGATGATACGCATGCTTATCTCGGCACTCCTATCGTAAGCTGATGTGATCAGGCGGGCTGTGGTCCGACACTGCCAAATCTATCGCCCGATCACCTTCGGCAATCCTCTTCCTGTCGCCGCCGAGCTTCTGCCCCTCCGTCAGCTCTTCGGGCTGTCACCTCCCCATTTGTGCTTCGCAAAAATGGGGAGGACCTTATGCCCCCGCCTTCAGCGCGTATTCCCAAGCCGTGTCCGCCAGCGGGCCGACACGGTCGGACATGGTCTTGGCGTGGGCGCTGCTGGCGGTGCCGTCGAGATAGCGCTTCTTGATGCCCTGGATGATGCCCGCGAGGCGGAAGTAGTTGTAGGCCAGGTACCAGTCCATGCCGGGGATATCGTCGCGGCTCGTCTTTGCGCAGTAGCGGGCGACGACTTCATCGAGTTCCGGGATGCCCAGCGCCTTGCGGTCGAGGTCTGCGACGCCCGAGCGGCCTCCATTTTCGGTGGACCAGGCCATCGCGAAATACGTGAAATCGGCCAGCGGATCGCCGAGGGTGGAGAGTTCCCAATCGAGCACGGCGAGGGGCATTGGCTCTCCATGCGCGAAGATCATGTTGTCGATGCGGAAATCACCGTGGACGACGCTTACACGGGTCTGTTCGGGCAGCGTGCGCGGGAGCCAGTCGATCAGGCGCTCCATCGGCTCCATCCGCTCGGTTTCCGAAAGGCGGTATTGCTTGGTCCAGCGATCGACCTGACGGCCGAAATAGTTGCCGGGCTTGCCGAAATCGGAAAGGCCGACGGCTTCCACGTCGACGCTGTGGAGCGCGGCGAGGGTATCGACCATGGCGAAGTAGGTCGCGCGGCGATCTTCGGGCGTCGCGCCGGGCATGGCGCCGTCCCAGATGGTGCGGCCATCGACGCAGCCCATCACATAGAACATCGCGCCCGCCACGCTTTCATCGGTGCACAGGCCATACTGCGGAGCGACCGGGAAATCGGTGCCGGCCAGCGCGGACTGCACCTTGAATTCGCGGTCTACCGCATGAGCGCTGGGGAGCAGCTTGCCGAGCGGCTTGCGGCGCAGGACATAAGGGCCGGAGGGTGCGTCGATCCGGTAGGTGGGGTTCGACTGGCCGCCCTTGAACTTCGAGACGCTGAGCGGCCCCTTGAAGCCCGCGACATTCGCCTCGAACCACGCGGTCAGCTTCGCGTCGTCAAGCTTGTCGGCGCCTTCGGGGATGACGGTGCCGGTGAAGGCGGCCTGTGCGTCGATTGCTTCAGTCATTTCAGTTTTCCCGATTGCGCGTGTTTGCGCAGCCTTTGCACCAGCCCCGTCTACCCTGCGCAAGGCGAAGGGCTGTCCTGTCACTTGGGTTAGGCGTTACTGATCGAAAACGATCACCGAGCGGGCGGAGTGGCCCTGCTTCATCTTCTCGAATCCGGCGTTGATGCCTTCCAGCGGGATGCGCTCGGCGATGATGCTGTCGAGGTCCAGAAGGCCGCGCATGTAGAAATCGACGAGGCGCGGCAGATCGACCGGGAAGTGATTGCCGCCCATGATCGCGCCCTGCAGCTTCTTGCCCGAAAGCAGATCGACCGCAGAGAGGCCGACCTTGTGGGAAAGCGGCATCATGCCAAGGATCGTGGCGGTGCCGCCGCGGCGCAGCGAGGCCACGGCGAGATCGCCCGAGGCGGGGCGGCCGACGGCTTCGATGGCGTGGTGGACGCCGCCCTTGGTCATTTCCTGAATCTTCTTCGCCGCATCGGGATCGAGCGCGTCGATCACGTCCGTTGCGCCCAGCTTGATCGCCAGCTCCCGCTTTTCGGGCATGGGATCGGCGGCAATGATGCGCCCCGCGCCGGCGATCTTGGCGGCGTTGATCGTGGCAAGGCCCACGCCGCCGCAGCCGATTACCGCAACCGTTTCACCGGGCGTGACCTTGCACGCGTTGAAGATCGTGCCCGCGCCGGTGGTGACAGCGCAGCCGATGACGGCGGCTCGGTCGAGCGGCATTTCCGGGTTGATCGCCACGCAGGCGTGTTCGTGGATGAGCATCATTTCGGCAAAGGCCGAGAGATTGAGCATCTGGTTGACCACGCTGCCATCGCCGGAGCGGGTGAGGCGCGGTGCTTCGCCGGGGCGGCGGCGGGTGTCTCCGCCAAGGCAGAGCGACATGCGCCCCGTGACGCAGAATTCGCAGTGGCCGCAGAACGCGGAGAGGCAGGTGACGACGGCATCGCCCTTCTTCACCGTGCGCACTTCGCTGCCGATTTCCTCGACAATGCCTGCCGCTTCATGCCCGCCGACGCAAGGCATCGGGTGAGGATAGGTGCCTTCCATGAAGTGCAGGTCAGAATGGCAAAGGCCGCAGGCGGCGGTGCGGATCAGCACTTCATGCGGGCCGGGCTTCGATACGGTGAGTTGTTCGATGACGAGCGGCTGACCGGCGGCTTCGAGGATGGCGGCTTTCATGCGGTTTCCCTTGTGGAGACCCCCTCCCGCAAGCGGGAGGGGGGAAAGGTCGATCAGCGCGAGATCGCCATATCGCCCGAGGTGAAGCCCGGATCGCTCGGCAGATCGGTGTGGCGGGCATATTCGATGCGGGCGACGGCGCGGGCGTGAACTTCGTCCGGACCATCCGCGAGGCGCAGCGTGCGCTGGTGGGCATAGGCTTCGGCAAGGCCGAAATCTTCCGAAACGCCGCCGCCGCCGTGGGCCTGGATCGCATCATCGATGATGCGCAGCGCCATGTTGGGCGCCTGCACCTTGATCATCGCGATTTCGAGCGCGGCGGCCTTGTTGCCGACCTTGTCCATCATGTCCGCCGCCTTGAGGCAGAGCAGGCGGGTCATCTCGATATCGATGCGGGCGCGGGCAATGCGTTCTTCCCACACGGACTGTTCGGAAATCTTCTTGCCGAAGGCGACGCGCGACTGGAGACGGCGGGCCATCTTCGAGAGCGCTTCTTCCGCAACGCCGATGGTGCGCATGCAGTGGTGGATGCGGCCCGGCCCGAGGCGGCCTTGCGCGATCTCGAACCCGCGCCCTTCGCCGAGCACGACGTTGGCGACCGGGACGCGGACGTTTTCGAGCAGCACTTCCATGTGGCCGTGCGGCGCATCATCGTAGCCGAACACGGGCAGGTGGCGC
>JAIXYF010000321.1 GCA_027490345.1 Novosphingobium sp. | reverse complement strand
CTGGCGCTGGGCGGCTGCGGCGAGACCCCGTTTCCCGGCACGCTCGGCGGCGCAGACTGGCAGCGCGGCCACTTGCTGCGCGAAGGCAAGTATCCTGCACCCGAAGGCCCGGCCGAAGAGATCGGCGTGCTGATCGCAGGCGGCGGCGTGGCGGGGCTTGCCGCTGCATGGCGACTTGCCGAAGCGGGCTACCGCGATTTCACCCTCCTAGAACTGGAAGACAGCACCGGCGGCAACGCACGCTCGGGCCGCAATGCGGTCAGCGCCTACCCGCTCGGCGCGCATTATCTGCCCGTGCCGAACCGTGAGGCAAGCGCGCTGCGCCACATGCTGCGCGGGTTCGGCATGATCACTGGCGAGGTAGACGGCGCACCGATCTATGATCCCTACCAGCTTTGCGCCGATCTCGATGAGCGGCTGCTGTGGCGCGGCGGATGGCAGGAAGGGCTCTACCCCGCCAGCGGCCTGACCCCCGATGACACCGCGCAGCGTGACCGCTTCAACGCCGCCATGGCGGCATTCCGGGCCGCGACCGGCGCCGATGGCAAGCCCGCCTTCGCCATCCCCCGCGCACTTTCCAGTGCCGATCCGCGCTACACGGGGCTCGATGGGCAGTCTTTCGCGCAGTGGCTCGATGGCGAGGGGTACACCTCGCCGGTATTGCGCGCCTATTTGCGCTATGGCTGCCGCGATGACTACGGGACTGAGCCTGAACAGCTTTCGGCGTGGGCCGGCATCCACTATTTCGCCGGAAGGCGCGGCTGGGCTGCCGAGGACGCTGGCGACCGGGAGCTCACCTGGCCCGAAGGCAACGGGCGGCTCGTCACGCTTATGGCCAAGGCCGTAGCCCCGCAGATCCGCCCTGCGCACAGCGTGTTTGGCGTGCGCCGCGAAGGCAATGCCGCCACCGTGGATGCCTTCGACCACGCCGCCGGGCGCAGCCGACGCTGGCGCGCGCGCAGCGTGATCCTTGCCGTGCCGCACTTCATCGCCGCTCGCATCGCCCCCGCCGAGATGAAAAAACACGCCTTCCGCTATGCACCGTGGGTCGTCGCCAATATCACCGTGAGCCGCCACCCGCGCGGCAAGGGCGTGCCGCTTGCGTGGGACAACGTCTCCACGGCCAGCGAATCCCTCGGCTATGTCGTCGCCGCGCACCAGAGCCAGAGCAGCGGCGAAGGCCCGGCCGTGCTAACGTGGTATCTCGCCCTCTCGCGTGAGACGCCTACAGCCGCGCGCAAGATCCTGATGACGCGCTCGCTCGCAGCATGGCAGCGCATCGTGGCCGATGATCTGCTTGCCATGAACCCCGATCTGGCCGGTGCGATCGAACGGATCGACGTGTGGCGCTGGGCTCATGCCATGGCGAGCCCGGTGCCGGGTTTCCTCACCGATCCCGCGCGCCTTGCCGCCATTGCCGCGCGCCCGCCGGTGGTCTTGGCACACTCCGATCTCTCGGGCCTTTCGCTGTTCGAGGAGGCGCACTACCGCGGCGTCGTGGCGGCAGAGGCCGTGCTCGGCCATGTCCGCCACCCCTTCGAAAGCCTGATCTGACATGGCGCATCTTCCCGCCACTGCTCCCGTCACTGGCCGCCATCTGATCGCCGATCTCACCGGCGGGACCGGCCTCGGCGATCTCGCGCTGGTCGAGCAAGCCTTGCGCGCCGCCGCCGCTGCGGCCAAGGCCCGCGTGCTCGGCGTGCATCTTCACCACTTCGGCGAAGGGCACGGCGTCACGGGCGTTGCGCTCCTTGCTGAATCGCACATCTCGATCCACACTTGGCCCGAAACCGGCGACACGGCCGTCGATCTGTTCATTTGCGGACCTGCGGCAGACGTCGAGGCAGGCCTTGCCGTGATCGCCGGAATGCTGGGCGCCACCATCGCGCGGCAACAGACCGTGTTACGACTGGAGCGCTAGCGCGGATTCCGCATCGACTGGATCACGCGTCGCATCACGGCTCAAGGCAATGGACAATCGTCTCGTTGGCGCCGTCCTGATCCGCCCAGTCGCTCTCGATGAGCAGCGAGCCCTTGCCCTTGTTGTGCCACGTGCGCCGCTTGTCGCCCTGCTTGTCGTGGCTGTTATCATAGCGCGCCCCGGAACCGGACACGGTCTGCGAGAGAAGATGAACCGCATCGCCGATTTCGAGGCGCACGACGGGCGTATCGGTATCGTTGCCCAGATAGGTTGCGCGGGCGGTGCGGCCATCCTTGCATTGATAGGTGATCGCCGCGGGTCTGGGTGCTGGCGCAACCGCCTTTTTCTGCGCCGTGCAGGCAGGCAGGAATTGTTTGAGCGAACGGGCGGCGGCTGCCAGCGAAATGCGCAGCTTGGTTGCATCGCTGCCCTCCCCCAGCTGAACATAAGCCCAAGTGCCCGATTGCATATCTGCAAACATCGGATCATCCGCACTCTGGACAAGCTCGAACCCCTCGTACTGGCCCGAAGGGTCGTGTTTGACGTGATACTCGAGCGTTTTCGTGGACGTGTCGGTTTCGAACCTGAAGCTCGTGCGGCCATTCTTCATGGCCTTGGGCACAGCGAAATACAGCTGGGTCTTGACCCGGCCATCTGCCTCGCAACTGGAAGACCACACCACATCGTCGGTTTCGGGCACGCTGAGCGAAAAGTTAGGTTGAAACACATCATCGCGCTTGCCGCTGCCGGTCCATTTGTACTGGGCCGGAAGTTGCTCGAAACCGTTGGCGCTCCATTCGAAGGCCAGAGAAGCGCCGGGTTCGAAGCCCGCACTGGCGCTTGTCGGGGCAGACGCTGAACTGTCTGGTGCGGCGGCGCTTTCGCTCGCCGCGCTATCTGCAGGCAGCGATGCCGAACAGCCTTGCAGGAGAAAGGCTATGGGGAACACCGCAAGCAGGACTGCGCGTCTGTGGACCATGAAAAATCTCCCTATCGCTGCAACGGCGCCCGCTCGGATGGGCGCGATGCAGCGCGATGTGCGCACCGGATTGGCGCGTGATCGCAGCCGGTCCTGAGGATCAATCTGGGTTGATCGCGGTGAATTCCACACTGCGGCGGATCGAAGGTTCGCTTTGCCGGAACGACAGATCATAGACGGTACTGCGGCTGGATTCCGATCTGCTGCTGTTGCTCGTGGCTGATCTGGTGCTGTCGCCCGGCGTGCCGAAGGTTGACGGGATGTTCGGCAGCGGGCCGTTTTCCGCCGCGCTGCTGCTGCGCTTGCGCCGGGTGAACGGGCTCGTAACAGAGGCCAGAGAGGGCTGCTGCACCACGCTGTAGCTGGCAGGCAGCGTTGCCGGGGCGAGCGCGGCACCCGCAGCATAGGCTGGCGCGCGTGGCCCTGAGGGTCCGCGTTTGACCGCCTGACGGGCGGCAACCAACTCGGCGACTGCGGCATCGCGCTGCTCGCGGGTCCGCTTGAAGCTGCCTTCGGCGCGCTCTGCATTGCCTTGCGCTGCTTGCCACTTCTGCAGACTCGCCTTGGCCTCCTGCGCCAAAGCCAGCGCGTTCTGCCCACCTTGCTCGGTCGGCTTTTGTTTATAGGCCGCATATGCGGCATCGAACCGCGCATCGACGGCTTTGAATTCCTTCGCATAGCGGGCATTTTCCCGCGCAGCCTGGCGCATGTCCTTCCATTGCTGCTGGAAAAAGCCCCGGCCGTTCCGAACCTTCGCCTTGGCCGCAGACAAGTCTCTCGCCAAGGCCGCCTTTTCCCGGGCACGAGCCTGTTTCTGCTGACTTTTCTGCGCATTTGCCGAAGGCTTCGCAAAGGGCCGCACGACAGCGCTGGCCGGTGCCGGCAGCGCCATGGCTGTGATGAGGAGCAGGAGTATCGGTTTGCGAATAGGCATGGAAAACATCCTTTCTGGATTGTCCGGCGTGCTGGGCCCGCCCTTCATTGGGTGATCGGCAAAGATGGTGGCGGTCTCCGGAATTGGTTCTACCGGATTGGCTGAGGCTTCTGCACTTGAGCGACGTCTGTCGATCCTGATGATGGCGAAGGATCGGCGCGCGCTGCAGACGCCGACAGGATAGGCAAGAGCTTCGCGTAAGGATGCTTTGTCATCGCACCTGGCCCTATTGCTCAGATCGCGCGCTATCGCTGTTTATCGAGCGAAATGATCCGCTGCTCCGGATCGATCTGTCGCTCTGCCGGTAGGACGAGCCATACTCGGCGCCGCCGCTTGATGATGCGGAGCTGCTTTTGCGAAGCTGCGTGATGGAAGGGTTCATCAGCGAGACGAGCGATGACTGTTGCACCACGGCATAGCTGCTTGGCTGCGTCCCTGGGGCAAGGGCAGCAGCGGCAGCAAAAGTCGGAGCCCCCACTCCAGGAGATCGACGCTTGACCGCTTCACGAGCGAACATAACCCTGTTCAGCGCCTGACTGCGCTGCAAACCCGTCTTTTCAAGGGTTTCATTCGCACGTTCGAACTTGCTGGCGCTCGCATTAAGTTGCTGCTTGCGCAAGTCGGTCTCCACTCTCGCCCGGTCAAGCTGGAACCGCGTTTGCGGGGTGGAGTTCGCAGCATCCGCCTGCGTGGCAAAAAGCACACGCGAATTTGCTGCATTAAATGCTCTCGCCGCGCGGAGCTGTTCGCCCGAAGCCTGCTTGAGCGCCGTGCGGTGTTCCTTGTAGAGCGGCTGCACTTGCTTAAGCTCTGACTTTGCGCTGGCCAGCTCGGCCTTCAGCTTGCTCGCAAGCTGCGCCATTTCTTTCTTGCGGGCGGCTTTGTCCGCCTTCATTGCAGTCTTCTTCGTCAATGGTCCAAAAACTGCATTTGGTGGCCTCGGTTGCGCCTCGGCGAGGGCCGGGATCGCCGCGATGACTGCGCCAAGGAGCACAAGCGTCAGTTTGCTAACGGGCATGGCAGATATCCTCTTTGAATGATCCGGTGCGAAGACCCGGCGTTCTATTGGCCAGCCTGTGGCGGCGGTGGCGGGATCTGGAAGTGGTTCTGCTGAAGGCGCCGTTGCTGCGGTTGGGGAGCATTCCCGGCTGCGCCAGGACCAGCAGAACCGACAGGCGAACTCGGCACGGCCGGAATCTGGCTTCCCGGTATAAATGCGCTGACGAAGCGCTGGTCGGCCTGGCCAAGGCCTGCACCGCTGGCATAGTTATTGGTGCGCCGCATTTCAGGCGGCGCCGGCCCGTAAACCCCCGCGAGCGAAGGCTGCTGCACGACCATGAAGCCACCCGGCTGCCGAGCGTTCGCCAACCGGGCTTGCGGGATGGCGAGCGGCGCTGACGGCACCCGCGGACCGAGCTTCTTCGCCTTGGTCGCCTCCCTGAGCGCGCTGATGGCCTCGTCGCGCTTGGTCTCGAGCCGGCCCTTTTCCCGCACGCCGCTGTCCAACTGATTCTTGGCAGCGCTGTAGGCGGCGTACTTCACTTCCTGGTCGGCCTGCGCCAATCGCAGGCGTCCGAGATTGGCAGCGGTGGGATTTTTCAGATTGGCCTGCTCGGCGGCCCTGTAGCGTTGAACCGCAGCGCCGAGTTCCAGCCCCACCTTGCGCTCCGCACGGGCGAGCGCTTTCACGGTCTTCATCTGCGCCGCGAGATAGGGCTTGCCGCGCTTGACGTTCTCTTTCGCCGTCTTGAGGTTCTGCTTCAGACTGACCTTCTGCTGCGCCAGATACTGCTTCTTGGTAATCGGGCCGATTGCCGGTTTGCGCACCGCTTCGGCGGGGGCCGGAAGCGCCAGCAGCGAGGCCAGCAGGATGAGGACAGTGCCAATCTTGCGCATGAGCGATTTCCTTTGCGGCGAGGCCGGGCCGGGCTGCATCAGGTTGTCGGCGCCGACGCCGACTCGCCCGGCGCAGCAGGCTCGGTTGTTGCGGAGGCCGGCGCCTCGAGGTTGACCGCATCATAGGCAGGCGGCGCCTTGTCGAAGCCCGTGTTCATCGCCGCCACGATTTCCGGATCATCGGGATCGCCGGCAAAGATGAAGCCGCCAGTCTCGGGATTGGCAAAGGCGCTGACCCCGACCAGAGATTCGATGTCGGGATGACGGTTGGGGCCGCTTTCAGCCATTTCGCGCCAGCTGAAATCGACCAGAACATCCGGGTCGATCACCTCGTTCCAGATGCGCACCTGCCCGATCTGGCCGATGAACGGGGAAAACCGCCCCGCCGATCCGATGCTGAAGCTGGTGGCCGGCAGATTGGCGAAAGAGAAGCCCAGCGTATCCTGAAGCTCGCCATCAATCATCACGGTGGTGGTATCGCCGATCGTGCTGATTGCGACATGGTGAAGCTGCCGATCCGAAAAATCGAACTCGACCGTTTCGTAGTAAGGCCCGGCCTGCACACCGAGCGCCTTTGCGGTGCGATCGAGGTAAAACCCGAAGCGTGCGCCCTTGGGTCCGGTATAGGCCATGATCGCCGGATCGTAGCCCGGATCTTGCGTCCAGTCGGCCTTGACCCAGAATTCGATGGTGCCGAACCCGTTGATGTCCAGCGCCGGGGATGGCGAGAGCAGCAGGGCATCCTTGCCATCGAACGCTGCCAGCGGGGGATAGAAATCCGCTTCCTGCGCG
>JAIXYF010000049.1 GCA_027490345.1 Novosphingobium sp. | reverse complement strand
TGCCGGGGGGACCGGGTCGCGTTTCTGGGGTGCAACCAGCCGGTCTATTTCGATTTGCTGTTTGCGGCGGCGCGGCTTGGCGCGATTTTCGTTCCGCTCAACTTCCGGCTGACCGGTCCGGAACTGGACTATATCATCAACGATGCCGGGGTTCACACGCTGGTGGTCGATAGCCCGCACCGGCCGATCATTGATGACATTCGCGATCAGCTATGCTGCCGGTTGTACCTGTCTGCAGATGCCCCGGCGCCGGGGTGGCAGCCCGTCGATGAATTCGTCGGAAATGCGCCGCCGCTGCTGGATGCTCAGCCCGTTGCCGAAAATGATATCGCCGTCATCATGTACACCTCCGGCACCACAGGCCGACCGAAAGGGGTCATGCTGACGCACAGCAATCTCTGGTGGGCCAATATCAACGCCATGCTCGGCGCCGATATCAGCGAAGATGATGTTTCCATCGTCATGGCGCCGTTGTTTCATATTGGCGGACTGAACACCAACGCGCTGATCACCTTGCAGCGGGGCGGCCACATCATTCTGCATCGCAGCTTCGATCCCGGACGCTTTCTGGCCGATGTGGCGCAGTACCGGGTCACGGGGACATTCGCCGTTCCCGCCATGCTGCTGTTCATCAGCCAGCACCCGGATTTCGCCATTGCCGATCTGTCGAGCCTGCGGCTGATTCTCTGCGGCGGTGCCCCGGTGCCCGAACCGCTGCTGCTGCTCTACAACGCGCGCGGCGTGCCGGTGAATCAAGGCTATGGCCTGACCGAGACCGCACCTTCAGGCACGTACCTTGGCAACGATTTTGCGCTTTCCAAGCTTGGATCGGCTGGCAAAGCTGCGTTCTTTGTTGATCTGCGCGTTGTCGGGCCAGATGGTCGCACGCCGGTGGCTGCCGGAGAGCGCGGCGAAATCATCATGCGCGGGCCTCATATCATGCGCGGCTACTGGAACAAGCCCGATGCCACTTCGGCCGCCATCGACCCGGAGGGCTGGTTCCACTCTGGTGATATCGGCTATCTCGATGAGGACGGCTTCCTCTATATATGCGACCGGCTGAAAGACATGATCATCAGCGGGGGTGAGAATATCTACCCGGCCGAAGTCGAAGCGGCGCTTTATGCTCACCCGGCCATTGCCGAAATCGCGGTAATCGGTGAACCTTGCGACAAATGGGGCGAAAGCGTGACGGCAGTTGCCGTGCTCAAGGCCGGCTCCAGCCTCGACCTCGAAGAATTGCGCGGCTGGGCGAGCGAACGGTTGGCGCGCTACAAGCTGCCGACCCGGCTGGAAATCATCGCAGCGCTGCCGCGCAACCCGGCCAGCAAGGTGCTGAAGTTCGAACTTCGCAGCCTCTTCCGGCGCTAAGATCAACAAGGATCAGCTTCGATGACCGGCTTCGACAGATGGCGCGCGCGCTCACCTTTTTACAACGAAACGCATGATGCCGTGGCGGCCAGCGTCCGGCGGTTTGTCGAGCGCGAAGTGGCTCCCAACATTGATCGCTGGGAAGCCGAGGGCGAATTGCCGCGCTCGCTCCACCTCGCGGCGGCGCAGGCCGGCATTCTGGGCCTCGGTTATCCGGAGGAGTTCGGCGGGTTCAGCGACGGCTTCGATATGTTCCACGGCCTCACGCAAACCGAGGAACTCTGCCGGGTGGGCGCGGGCGGCCTCAGTGCGTCGCTCATGACGCACAGTATCGGCTTGCCGCCGATCCTGGCGACCGGATCGGCTGAGCTGAAAAGCAGGATCGCGCCCGGGGTGCTGGCTGGAACCACGTTGATCGCACTCGGCATCACCGAGCCTTCAGGCGGGTCGGATGTGGCAAACCTGAAGACCCGCGCCATGGCCAAGGGCGATCACTATGTCGTGAACGGGTCGAAAACCTTCATCACCACCGGGATGCGGGCCGATTATCTGACAACCGCTGTGCGGACGGGAGGTGCAGGCGCAGGCGGGGTTTCGCTTCTGCTCATCCCGATGGATGCGCCCGGCGTTTCGCGGACCCGGCTCGACAAGATGGGCTGGCGTTGTTCTGACACCGCGACGATCCACTTCGAAGATGTGGTTGTGCCCAAAGAGAACCTGATCGGGCCTGAAAATACCGGCTTCATCGGCATCATGCGCAATTTCAACCGCGAGCGGTTGGGGATGGCCATGGGCTGCTGCGGCTTCGCCCGCGTCTGCCTTGATGAAGCGGTGGACTGGGCACAGCAGCGCGAAACCTTTGGCAAGGCCTTGGTCAAACACCAGTCAATCCGGATCAAGCTGGCCGACATGGCGCGCCAGATCGACGCTACGCAGGCCTGGGTCGATCTCTGTGCTTGGCAGGTGCAGAATTCCTGCGAACAGCCGGCCGACTTTGCTTTGCTCAAGGTGCAGGCGACGCAGATGCTGGAGCAGGTTGCGCGCGATGCCGCGCAAGTGCTGGGCGGGGCTTCGTACATCACCGGCTCGAAGATCGAGCGCATTTACCGCGAAGTGCGGGTCAATGCGATCGGGGGCGGCTCCGAAGAAATCATGCTCGACCTTGCGGGGCGGCGACTGTTCGGATGATCGCCGCGTCCGGCGTGGTCCTGGTCTGCAACGGCGTCTGCAACGGCGTCTGCAACGGCGTCTGCAACGGCGAGGATCAGTCGAGGCGGCGCGTTCGGTTTCAGGCGGATTGCGCCATGATCACCTCGCGCTCGATCACGTTCTCGAGTTCGCGGATATTCCCCGGCCAGTCATAGCCCAGCATGGCCGCAATGGCCGTCTCCTCGAAGCCGGTCACCCGCCTGGCGTGCCGCGCGCC
>JAIXYF010000054.1 GCA_027490345.1 Novosphingobium sp. | reverse complement strand
GTGGGTGGCGGCCGGCATGGTCTCGGTGCGCGGGCCTGATCACCGCTGGATCGAGGCCGAGGATGCCGCTTTGCCATCGATCATGGCCAGCAACCCCCGGGCGCGGCTGCTGCTGATGATCCAGAACGATAGCGAAACCGGCTGGGACGGCGCGAATATGGCGCGGCTGCTGGCCAACCCGGAAGACCGCCAGACCCTGCTCGCCCGGTTGGCCAAGGCCATGGCGCGCCACAAGGCCGAGGGCGCCTTCTTCGATATCGAAGACCTGCCCGCTTCTGCCCATGAAGATTATCGCACGCTGCTGGCCGAGGTCCGCACCCGCCTTCCCGCGCTGCTGGGGCGCAGCGCGGTGCCGGTCATGCTGGCGGCCCCCGTCGCCGATCCGGCGTGGGATCTGGGCGCTTATGCCCGCGCGGCGGACCGGGTCGTGCTGATGGCCTATGACGAACACTGGCAATCGGGCGCGCCGGGGCCGATCGCCTCGCAGGCCTGGTTTGCGCGCGTGGTGGAAAGCGCGGTGGCGCGCACCGGGGCGGACCGGGCCATCGTGGCGATTGGCAGCTATGCTTTCGATTGGGCCGATGGACAGCCATTGGCGGATTCGATCACCGTGGCGCAGGCGTGGGCCCGCGCGGCCGAGGCGGGAACGGTGCCCGCTTTCGATCCCGCCAGCGGTAATAGCGGCTTTGCCTATACCAAGGCCGGAGTGCGCCATGAGGTGTGGCTGCTCGATGCCCTCAGCGCGTGGAACCAGCTGCGCGCGGTGCGCCCGCTACGCCCGGCGGGCGTGGCGCTGTGGCGGCTTGGCAGCGAGGATCCGGGCTTCTGGCCCGCGCTTTCTGCCGCAAAGGCCGGCGCGCGGCCACCGGCAGCGGCGCTGCAGCACTTGCCCGGCGGGGAAGGAGTGGATCTGCGGGGCAGCGGCGAGATCTTGCGCATGGGCGCAGCGGCAGCCAGCGGCACGCGCACCTTCACGGTTGGCGCGGACGGCCTGATCCGCACGGCAAGCTACACTGCGCTGCCCAGCGGACACATCGTGGAGCGCAGCGGCAATGCGCCCCGGCAAGTGGCGCTCACCTTCGACGACGGGCCGGACCCGCAATGGACGCCCCGGATCCTTGATGTCCTTCGCCAGCACCACGTGCCCGCCACGTTCTTCGTGACGGGCCTCCATGTGCTCGATCAGCCCGCGCTGGTGCGGCGGATCGTGGCGCAAGGCTCGGAACTGGCCAACCATTCGGCAACGCACGCCGATCTCGACCGGCTGCCCGATGCCGCCGTCGAGATGGAAATCAACCTGACCCAGCGGCTGGTCGAAACCTACACCGGCCGCTCGATGCACTTGTTTCGCGCGCCCTATCTGGGTGATGCGGACCCCGATACGGCGGCAGAGCTGAGGGTGGCGCAGATCGCTGGAAAGCTGGGCTACCTCACCGCCGGGCTCAACGTCGATCCGCTGGACTGGCAGACCACCGATGCGGCCACGATCACCGCGCGCACGATTGCCCAGATCGAGGCCGGCACCGCCACCAACGCGCGCCGGATCATCCTCCTCCATGATGCGGGCGGGGATCGCACCGCAACGCTTGCAGCCTTGCCCGCAATTATCCGCCAGCTGCGCGCGAGAGGCTATGAATTCGTCACCGTCTCGGCGCTGGCCGGGCTGACCCGCGATCAGGCGATGCCCGTGGTGGCCGGCAAAAGCTCGGCCAAGGCCGGCGCGCGCGGCCTGCTGTTCGACATGCTGCGCGCGGCGCGGGAGGGGCTGATGGGGCTGTTCATGGCCGCGATTGCGCTGGGGCTGCTGCGCGTGCTGCTCTTGTCCGCTCTGGCGGTCTGGCAAACCCGCAGGGTGACGCAAGGGCAGCACCGCATGGCCGCCCCGGCCCACCTTGTGCCGCGCTTTGTCTCGGTGCTGATCCCCGCTTTCAATGAAGCGCGCGTGATCGAGGCATCGGTGCGCCGCGCGCTGGCCACGCAAGGGGTGCGCATCGAAATCATCGTGATCGACGATGGCTCGACCGACCGCACCAGCGCGATTGTGATGGAAGCGTTTGGCCACGATCCGCGCGTGCAGCTCCTCACCATCGAGAATGGCGGCAAGGCGCGGGCGCTGAACCACGGTCTGGCGCTGGCCAAGGGCGATGTGATCGTCGCCCTCGATGCCGATACCCGCTTCGAGCCGGACACGATTGCGAAGCTGGCCGCATGGTTTGCCGATCCCGCGATCGGCGCGGTGGCGGGCAATGCCAAGATCGGCAACCGGGTGAACTGGCTGACCCGCTGGCAATCGCTTGAATATATCACCGCGCAGGCGCTGGAGCGGCGCGCGCTTGAAGCGCTGGGGGCAGTGACGGTCGTGCCCGGCGCGGTGGGCGCGTGGCGCCGCGCGGCCCTCGATGCCGTGGGTGGCTATCCGGCAGACACGCTGGCCGAGGATCAGGATCTCACCATTTCCGTGCAGCGTGCGGGCTGGCGGGTGGCCTGCGAATACGATGCCATCGCCTGGACCGAGGCGCCAGAGACGGTGCGCGCCCTGCTGCGCCAGCGCTATCGCTGGGCCTTTGGCACCTTGCAGTGCCTCTGGAAGCATGCCTCGATCATCGGCCGGGGGCAGCCGCGCGGCCTTGCCTGGTTCGGCCTGCCGCAGGCCTGGCTGTTTCAGATCGGCCTCGCGCTCCTCTCCCCCATGATCGACCTCGCCCTGCTGGCCGGTCTGGCGGATGCGGCGCTGCGCACGCTGAATCATGGCTGGGGCGTCATGTCGGAAGATCTGACGCGGATGCTGGCGTTCTGGCTCGTCTTTTCAGCGGTGGAATGCGCCTGCGGGGCCTTGGCCTATCGCATTGATGGCCGAGAGGGGCGGCTGCCGGTGCTGCAGATGCTGGCGATGCGCTTCGGGTATCGCCAATTGCTCTATGCGGTCGTGGTCCAGGCCGTCGCCTCGGCGCTGCATGGGGCCAAGGTGCGGTGGGGCACGCAGGAGCGCAGCGGCAATTTCATGGCGCACCCGCCCGTCACGTCGCTGCTGGCAGAGCCGCACGGCGCGAGCACCGTCTCGGGTTCCGGCGCCAAGCCCGGCGATGGTGGTCTGCCGCCTGTCAAGGTTGCCGCCTGATGCGCCGCCCAATGCGCCGAACGCTTTTTGGCCCGGCTCAATCCAGCATCATCTCATCGCCCGAACCGGCCGCCGCCACCCTTGCGATCACATCGATCAGGGCATTGAGCGCGACCGGTTTGAGCAGCACGTCATCGGCACCAGCAGCGCTGCACTGTGCTTTGAGATCGGGCGCCGTGTCGGCCGTGATCACCACCACGGGCGTATCGCAGATCGGCGAAGGCATCGCGCGCAGCCGCCGGATCGCGGTCAGCCCGTCGATCCCGGGCATCCTGAGATCCATCAGCACGAGATCAAACGGGCTTGCGGCAATCAGATCAAGGCCCGCTTCGCCGTTTTCAGCTTCGACCATGTCGATGTCGATCACCTGAAGCATATCCCGCACCACCCGACGATTGAGCGCATCGTCCTCCACAAGAATAACGCGCATTCAGCCGGTGCTCCACGTGTTGTGACCGAACGGTTATATCAAGCAACCTGCGATGGGAACCCCTCGCCACCAGTAGCGCTGCCAAGAGAAGCAGAACGTATCGCCTCGATCAGATAGGCGGCCTTGAGCGGCTTCTTGAGCACAGCGGCAGGATTGGCAGCGGCAAAGGCCGCTGCGCTCACTTCATCATCCGCCGCTAGCAACACTATGACGCAAACATTCTGCTGCTCGGCCAAAGTCATGAACCGCGCAGCAGCCCCTGTCTTGTCCGCCTCGGCTTCAAGCGTACCCGAATCAAGCACGACCAGCCGGATCTGCCCCGCTTGCATGAGCTGCTGCGCATCGGCCAGAGCCATGCACCCGGCCAGCGAAGACACATGCGGCTGGAGCACGGCCTTGAGTTTGGCCAGGCGCAGCTCGCTGCGGTCCACGATCAGCGTCAGGCCGGCAGATGGCAGGCTCGTTGGCGGCAGGCTGGCTGACGGCAGGCTGGGTGAGGTCTGCGCCTCGCCCCCCCGGTCAGGCCATCCCTGCGCTCCCTCGCTCACCGGCTCCTGCGCATGTCCAGCGTTCACCGGCAAGGTCAGGCGAAACACCGAACCCGCACCGGGCTTGCTGCTCACGCTGATCGTGCCGCCCAGCGCGGTCATGATATTACGGCAGATCGCCAGCCCGAGCCCGGCCCCGCCGAAATCGCGCGTCATCCCGTTGTCGACCTGATGGAAGGCCTCGAACACGGTATCCAGCTGGTCCTCGGGAATCCCGATGCCAGTATCCTCGACGCAGATCTCCAGGGTGTGCGCGTCCGGCCTGCGGGCGCGCACTGTCACGCTGCCGGCGGGGGTAAACTTGATGGCATTGGCCAGAAGATTGAAGATCACCTGCCGGAAACGGCTGGCATCGGTGCTTACCAGCGGCAGGGGCGCTTCTTCGATGAAGGCCATGGCGATGCCCTTCGCGCTTGCTTCTGCCTGCCACAGTTGAACCCCTTCGCGCAGGATCGCCCGCAAGTCCGCTGGCGCTTCGCTCACGGTAATCCCGCCGTTTTCCATCTTGGCCACATCGAGCAGATCATCGACCAACGATTGCATCGTGCGCCCTGCGCCGAGCACGAGGCTCACCCGCTCGCGCGTTTGCGCATCCAGCGCCTGATCGGCGAGCAGAACCTGTGTCATGCCCATGATGCCATTGAGCGGGGTGCGGATCTCGTGGCTGGTCATGGCCAGAAACGCGGTCTTGGCTTTCAGGGCATGTTCCAGTTTCGTGTTGACCTGAGTCAGCACCCCGTTGGCATCGCGCACTTCATTGCGGCTCTTGCGGATCGAAAGCAGCGCTGCGCCGGCCACGATGATCAGCGCCAGG
>JAIXYF010000020.1 GCA_027490345.1 Novosphingobium sp. | reverse complement strand
TGAAGGCGATTACCTGCTCGGCACCTCGATCGCGCGCCCGCTGATTTCCAAGCGCCTGATCGAAATCGCGCGCGAGACCGGTGCGGACGCTGTCGCACACGGTGCCACCGGCAAGGGCAACGATCAGGTCCGCTTCGAGCTTTCGGCCTATGCGCTGGAGCCGGGCATCAAGGTCATCGCACCGTGGCGCGAATGGGATCTCACCAGCCGCACCGCGCTGATCGCCTGGGCCGAAGAACACCAGATCCCGGTGCCCAAGGACAAGCGCGGCGAAAGCCCGTTCTCGACCGATGCGAACCTTCTGCACACCTCGTCCGAAGGCAAAGTGCTGGAAGATCCGTGGGAAGAGACGCCGGACTACGTCTACAGCCGCACGGTGAACCCCGAAGACGCGCCGGACACGCCCGAATATATCACCATCGACTTCGAAAAGGGCGATGGCACCGCGCTCAACGGTGAGGCGATGTCGCCCGCCACTCTGCTGGCCGCGCTCAATGATCTGGGCCGCAAGCACGGCATCGGCCGCCTCGATCTGGTTGAAAACCGCTTCGTGGGCATGAAAAGCAGGGGCATGTACGAAACCCCGGGCGGCGAGATTTATGCCCGCGCGCATCGCGGCATCGAAAGCATCACGCTGGACCGGGGCGCAGCGCACCTCAAGGACGAGCTGATGCCCAAATATGCCGAGCTGATCTACAACGGCTTCTGGTTCAGCCCGGAGCGCGAGATGCTGCAGGCCGCCATCGATCACAGCCAGGCCCGCGTGAACGGCACCGTGCGGCTGAAGCTCTACAAGGGCAATGCCTCGGTCGTGGGCCGCAAATCGGCCGACAGCCTCTATTCCGAACGCCACGTGACGTTCGAGGACGATGCCGGTGCCTATGACCAGAAGGACGCGGCGGGCTTCATCAAGCTCAACGCGCTCCGGCTTCGGCTGCTGGCGCAGCGCGGGCACTGAGGGCGGCCCGCAGTGTCTTGTATCGGGACCAAGTTGACACGGTTGACATGGGCCTGAGCTGCAATCCCAGGGTGACACAAGTTACACCGTGTCACCCTGAAAGCCGCCCATTAAATCCATATCTTTCAATAATTTGTGCCGCAAAGGTGACAGCGACACCATTTGGCGCGCGCAGGCCAAACCGGCGGCCGGGGTGGAGACATCGACGATAGGAAAGATCGGCGCGAGCATGCCCGAGGTGGGGGCGTGTAGGAAAGGGGTTTGTGGCTTAGAGCCGGATGGCATCCCATGGAATCGTTGGCCCGGACTTGATCCGGTCCTTGGCTTTTCTTCTTTGACGCCGCGCCAGAAGAACAGCCCAACCCCGTGTCAGGCACGGGGTGACGGAAACCATTTCCACGTACCATCACCGCGCACTAGTCCGGCTTGGCGGCTCCGAAGCGGGGGATCTGGTATTCGGGGCGAAGCCAGCGGATCGTGCCGGCCTTTTCCTCAGCCGCGCGGGCGGCGTTGAGCATGACGGGCGCGTCTGCTGCTTTTTGGGGGGTATTCGGGTTGGGCGTGACGCGCTGCGATCACGCGGGCAGAAAGCCCAACTCAAACACTTTCGGGCGCAGCTTTTCGGTGAGCGCGGCGTAGGCAGCCTTGAACGGATCGAAATCGGTCAGCGCGGTATCGCCATAGGCTTCGAGGGCGCGGCGGATCTGATACCAGCCTGCATCGGCGCGGCCCAGCTTGTATTCCTGCCGGATCTTGTTCGGAAAGCTGGTGGCGTGGAAGCGCTGCCACAGCGCCCGCCCCTGATCGAGCACGGCGCGGGCTTCGGGCGAAAACGCCATGCCTGCCATGTGGCGCACCATGAAATCACTCTCGAACCGCGCCTTTGCGCCCACTTCGCTTTCCGTGAAGGGAATGAAGTGATTGGTGAGCGACCAATCGCGATCATTCCAGCGCAGCCCATCGGCCCCGGCGGTGAGATTGCTGCCATTGAACAGCATCCAGACGAGACAATCGGATTTGAAATGTTCCGTGAGCGGTTGGGAGGGTTGCAGGAACTGATCGCGGTCATTGAGCCACGTTGGCTTGATCAGGCGGCGGACGGAGAAGACGATGGCAGCTTGCCAGAGGTTTTCGGAGTTCAAAAAGAGCCCATGTCCGCCATTGAACCCAGACGAGAACAATGCGGTCTTATTGGCCTGCTGCAAATCATTGCTGTTGCACCACATGTAAGCAATCGCACCATCCGACCATCGCGTTCCGCGCAAATCTTTGGTGGCAGTTGCGGTCGTCAGTGCGTTCTTTAGCGGTACTACCTGCTCGCGATTTGACCGCGGGCGTACAATCCAGTCGGTGAGTAGCTTGCGGCCCGTGCTTGTGACAAATTTCTTCTCGTCCTCTTCTTGACCATATTTGTCGAGGACACGGATTTCGATATCAGTTACGGTGAGTTTGACTCTCGTATCCCATACTAAAAAGGCGATTGGAAAATTCCCCGGAACGCTGTCGAAGGCGCGGCTGTGAACAACAAAGCCAGACAAGAATTTTGCCTGCCATGTTTTTCTGAACTGTTCTAAAGTCGGTGAAATGACATATTTTAGCGTCGAAAACATCGCGAGCGTTGCTGTTGGAATCTCTAAGTCGATGGGA
>JAIXYF010000344.1 GCA_027490345.1 Novosphingobium sp. | reverse complement strand
CCCGGCCATCGTCTGCGCCATCGGCATGCTGTCGGGGTTCTGCGGGACGCTGATGACCCCGATGGCCGCCAACTTCAACATCGTGCCCGCGGCACTGCTCGAGTTGCACGATCGCTACGGTGTCATCAAGGCGCAGGTGCCCACGGCGCTGATCGGGTCTGACGCGTTCCAGGAATGCGATACGGTCGGCATCACGCGCCACTGCACCAAGCACAACTATCTGGTGAAAGACCCGGATCTGCTGGGTGAGATCGTCGAGGAAGCGTTCCGTATTGCCACCGAAGGCCGCCCCGGCCCGGTCGTGATCGACATTCCCAAGGACGTGCAGATCGGCATGGCCGCGTGGACGGGCAAGCCCGCCCGCACCCGCACGCGCTACAAGCCGCAGCTTGAAGCATCGCGTGAGGATATCGCGCAGGCTGTGCACATGATTGCCGCGGCGCAAGCCCCGGTCTTCTACACCGGCGGCGGTGTGATCAATTCCGGGCCGGAAGCGACTGCGCTGCTGCGCGAGTTGCAGGCGCTGACCGGCGCGCCGGTTACCTCCACGCTGATGGGCCTCGGCGCGTTCCCGGCCGATCATCCGGCGTGGCTTGGCATGCTGGGTATGCACGGGACCTATGAAGCCAACATGGCGATGAACCGCGCCGATCTGATCGTTGCCATCGGCTCGCGCTTCGATGACCGGGTCACCGGCCGCCTCGATGCCTTCTCACCGAACTCCAAGCGCATCCACATCGATATCGACCGCGCCTCGATCAACAAGACGGTGCGCGCCGATCTGCCCATCGTCGGCGACTGTGCGCACGTGCTGAGCCAGATGATCGCGGCATGGCACGAAGCGCACCACGAGGCGGCAGACCTTGCCGACTGGTTCTCGCAGATCGACGGCTGGCGCGCCCGCGAGTCGCTCGCCTACCCGCACCGCAGCGAAGCGATCATGCCGCAACATGCGGTCGAACGGCTCTATGCCCTCACGCGCCAGCACGATCCGATCATCACGACGGAAGTCGGCCAGCACCAGATGTGGGCGGCGCAGTATTTCCACTTCTCCGGCCCCAACAAGTGGCTGACCTCGGGCGGCCTCGGCACGATGGGCTATGGTCTGCCCGCCGCAATCGGCGCGCAAGTGGGCTTCCCCGATGCCCTGGTGATCGACATCGCGGGCGATGCCTCGATCCAGATGAACATCCAGGAGCTTGGCACCGCCACGCAGTACCGCCTGCCGGTGAAGATCTTCGTGCTCAACAACGAATGGATGGGCATGGTCCGCCAGTGGCAGGAACTGACCTACGAGAGCCGCTATTCGAACTCCTACTCCGATAGCCTGCCCGATTTCGTGAAGCTGGCCGAAGCCTATGGCTGGAAGGGCATCCGCATCACCGATGAGAGCGAGCTGGATGCGGGCATTCAGGCGATGATCGATCATCCCGGCCCGGTCTTCGTCGATTGCCTCGTCGCCAAGGAAGTGAACTGCTACCCGATGATCCCCTCGGGTGCGGCGCATACCGACATGATCCTTTATGGCGACACCGTGTCCGGCACGATGGACGACGCCGCCAAGGCGCTGGTTTGAGGAGGCCGAGCCAATGACCGCCGAAACCGCCATCGCCGCTGCAGCCAATTTGAGCGAACGCCACGTCCTCACCATCACCGTCGATAACGAAGCGGGTATCCTCGCCAAGATCGCGGGCCTGTTCACCGCGCGCGGCTATAACATCGACAGCCTGACGGTGGCTGACATCACCGACGGCCACGATGTCAGCCGCATCACCATCGTGACGCACGGCCCGCCCGAAGTGATCGATCAGATCCGCGCCCAGCTCGAACGGCTGGTGCCGGTGCACAAGGTCGTCGATCTCACCGAAGTCGGCCCCTACGTCGAGCGTGAGTTGGCACTGATCAAGGTGGCGGGCAAGGGCGAGAACCGCGTCGAGGCGCTGCGCCTAGCCGATGTGTTCCGCGCCAAGGTGGTCGACACCACCACCGCCAGCTTCGTGTTCGAACTGACCGGCGCGCCCGCCAAGATCGACAGCTTCGTCACGCTGATGAAGGAACTTGGCCTTGTCGAAGTGGGCCGCACCGGCATCGTCGGCATGATCCGCGGCGCGCAAGCTGCCTGATATCCCTTTCTTTTTAACGATATAGAGAACGGAACTGAGAATGAAGGTCTATTACGACGCCGATTGCGATCTGAACCTCATCACGGGCAAGAAGATCGCCGTGCTCGGCTATGGCTCGCAGGGCCACGCCCACGCGCAGAACCTGCGTGACAGCGGCGTCAAGGACGTGGCGATCGCGCTGCGTGCCGGTTCGGCCACCGCCAAGAAGGCCGAAGCCGCAGGCTTCAAGGTCCTTTCGAACGCCGAAGCGGCTGCCTGGGCCGATATTCTCATGGTCCTCGCGCCCGATGAGCATCAGGCCGCGATCTATGCCGAAGACCTCCACGCCAACATGAAGCCCGGCGCGGCGCTGGCCTTCGCCCACGGCCTCAACGTCCACTTCGGCCTTATCGAACCGCGCGCCGATATCGACGTGATCATGATCGCGCCCAAGGGCCCGGGCCACACCGTTCGCAGCGAGTATGTGCGCGGCGGCGGCGTCCCTTGCCTCATCGCCGTCCATCAGGACGCGACCGGCAACGCGCATGACGTGGGCCTGGCCTATGCCTCGGGCGTCGGCGGTGGCCGTTCAGGCATCATCGAGACGAACTTCAAGGAAGAGTGCGAGACCGACCTGTTCGGCGAGCAGGCCGTGCTGTGCGGCGGCATCACCCACCTGATTCAGGCCGGGTTCGAAACGCTGGTCGAAGCCGGTTACGCGCCGGAAATGGCCTATTTCGAGTGCCTCCACGAGACCAAGCTGATCGTCGACCTGCTCTATGAAGGCGGCATCGCCAACATGCGCTACTCGATCTCGAACACTGCCGAATACGGCGACATCACGACTGGTCCGCGCATCATCACCGATGAGACCAAAGCCGAAATGAAGCGCGTTCTGGCCGACATCCAGTCGGGCCGCTTCGTGAAGTCGTTCGTGCTCGACAACCGCGCCGGGCAGCCCGAACTCAAGGCCGCGCGCAAGGCCGCAGCCGCCCACCCGATCGAAAAGACCGGTGCCCAGCTGCGTGCGATGATGCCGTGGATCGGCGCGAATGCGCTGGTCGACAAGACGAAGAACTGATCGTTCCGGTTTTGGTTGGCCCGAAGCCGGCCAACTGCCACAGCAAAAAGGGCGGGTCTCCAGTGGAGGCTCGCCCTTTTTGCTGGCCTACCCGATCGATAACTCGGCCCTTTCGATGAACAGCATGGGACGCCTGCCGAACGGCGGTTGTCAGCCTGCCCCGAACAAGATACCTCCATTTTCGAAGTATCGGGGATAACATTCGCATGAAGTTTTGGTTCAGCGCGGCGGCGCTGGTGTCCCTGCCGGCCGGCGTAGCCCGCGCCGATGCGCCTGCTCCGCCGCCCGATACCTGCCGCCTCACGCTGACCGAACGCTTCATCGGGGCCAAGGCTGTCCCGGCGGTGCGCGCAGCGTTGGCGCAGATCGCGCGGCCCAATCCGATGCGCTGGATTGCCCCCGGGCAGGCCATCACGATGGATTACAGCGCCCGCCGTCTCAATGTCATTCTCGACGAGGCGGGCCGCATTGCCGCCATGCGCTGCGGCTGATCGCGCAACAAGGGACGGCAAAGGCAGATCAGCGCAAGACGCTTGCCAGTGCGCGGCTTGCTGTGGCAGCCCCTGTGCCACTGCAAGACCGGAGACTCCTGATGATCCGCTTCCCCCGCGCCGCCCGCACTGCCCTGACCCTTGCCCTGCCCCTTGCGCTTGCTGCGCTGGCCGCTCCCTCGCTCTCGCAAATGCCGATGGCCCAGCCCGGCAAGGCCGACAAGGCGCGGATCACCGCTGGCACCTATGCCGCCGATCCCACGCATTCGCTGATCGGCTGGCGCGTCAACCATCTGGGCTTCAACGACTATTTCGGCCTGTTAGGCGATGTTTCGGGCACGCTCGTCCTCGATCCCGCCAATCCCGCTGCGGCCAAGGTCACCGCCACGGTCCCGGTCTCGAAGGTGCTCACGGCCAACGCCGGCCTTACCGCGCACTTGCTCAAGCCTGCCGCAGAAGGCGGCAAGGCCGATTTCTTCGGCGCCAACCCCACTGACGCGACGTTCGTTTCGACCAGCGTGGCCCCTGCCGCCGATGGCATGAGCGCGGCTGTCACCGGCAATCTCACGCTCAATGGCGTGACCAAGCCGGTTACGCTGAGCGCAAAGTTCACCGGCGCGGGCACCAACATGATGAATCAGGCCGCCACCATCGGCTTCCACGGCGAGGCCACGATCAAGCGCTCGGATTTCGGCATGGGCTTCATCGTGCCGCTCGTTTCCGATGAGGTGGCGCTGCAGATCACCATCGCATTCGAAAAGAAGTAGGGCCTCCCGCCGCCGCCCCGGATCTGATCCGGGGCGGCGGTACAGCGGCCCTATCGCATCAGCGCAAAAGCCGTCCGCAGTTCGGCCACGAAGCTCTCGGGCTGTTCCCACGCGGCAAAGTGTCCGCCCTTGGGCAGTTCGCCCCAGTGGACAATATTCGTGCAGTGTCGCTCCATCCATGATCGCGGCGTGGGCAGGATTTCCTTGGGAAACGCGCTGACCGCCACGGGCAGCGTGATCGTCTCGATCCCGCCATCGCCAAAGCTCTGCCAATAGAGCCGGGCCGAAGACGCTCCCGCCGCCGGCAGCCAGTAGAGCATCAGATTGTCGAGCATCGCATCGCGGCTCAAGGCGCTTTCGGGCATGCCGTCATTGTCGGTCCAGGCCCACATCTTTTCATAGATCCAGCCCGCCAGCCCCACCGGCGAATCGACCAGCGCATACCCGATGGTCTGCGGCCGGGTGGATTGCTGCTTGGAATAGCCCGAATCCCAGTCCTGATAATGCTTCAGCGCGCCCAGCGCCTTGAGCTCCGACGGAGACGGATTCGCCAGATCCTCCGGCTGCGGCCGCGCCATCGGCATATTGAGGTGAATGCCAGCGCAGCCTGGCGGCGCCTGCATCCCGATATGCGTGGTCACGATCGAACCCCAATCGCCGCCTTGCGCGAACCAGCGGTCATACCCCAGCCGCGCCATCAGCACGCCCCAGGCTTGCGCGATCTTTTCAACACCCCAGCCATGCCGCTCGGGCTTGCCCGAAAGGCCGAAGCCCGGCAGGCACGGGATTACCAGATGGAAGGCATCCGCGGCGCTGCCGCCATGCGCTTCGGGGTCGGTCAGCGCCGCGATCACCCCGCGAAATTCCAGAATCGAACCCGGCCAACCATGTGTCAGGATCAACGGCGAAGCGCCCTCATGCCTTGAGCGCACATGCAGGAACCGGATCGCCACCCCGTCGATATCCGTGGTGAACAGCCCCAGCCCGTTCAGCCAGTCCTCGCACCGGCGCCAGTCGTATTCATGCCGCCAATAGGCCGCGAAATCCTGCAAGGCCGCCAGCGGCACGCCCTGGCTCCAATCGTCCACCGCTTCCTTCTCCGGCCAGCGCGCCAGATCAAGCCTGGCATGGAGATCATCCAGCGCCGACTGCGGCACCCGGTATTCAAATGGCTCGATGGCTTCAGACATACGGCTCTCTCCCAATTGCCTCTGGCGCTTTCATTCTGGACAAGCCACGAGCCTTTCACCATAGGATAAACGCATGTTCGCTGTATCGGACCTTACCCTGCGACTTATCCGCCCTTGGGCGTGAAGCTAGGCGGCCATCTGGCGTGCCTTCGGCGCCCAAGGGTCTCTCAGCCATAAAATCGCAATTTCCAGATCCGAAAGCAGCCCCATGTCGATGCTCAAGAACCCTTCGGTCAAGTACCGCGCCTTCCCGCAGGTTCCGCTGGAGAACCGCCAGTGGCCCGGTCGCACGATCACGCAGGCCCCGCGCTGGCTTTCCACCGACATGCGCGATGGCAACCAATCGCTGATCGATCCGATGGATGCGGAAAAGAAGACTCGCTTCTTCGATCTGCTGGTCAGCCTCGGCCTGAAGGAAATCGAAGTCGGCTTCCCCAGCGCGGGCGCCACCGAGTATGATTTCATTCGCGGCCTCGTCGATCAGGGCCGCATCCCGGAT
>JAIXYF010000477.1 GCA_027490345.1 Novosphingobium sp. | reverse complement strand
GGCACCACGCCGTGGCCATGTGGCTGCGTGTCGCTTGTGCCGATGGGCCGCACACCCCAGCTGCGATCGCGCGTGCCCGCCGTGCCGGGCTTCAGCACCGTACGCACCCCGTCGATCTCGACCCAGCCGGTGTAGTGTCCGTTCTGCGTGAGCCGCGTGTAATCCATGAAGGTGCGCGGGCCGATGCGGTGGATGAAGCGCGGTTCTTCGATGGGAAAGGCGCGGCCAGTGAAGGTGATCTCGGCCTTGATCCCCTCCCCCTCCACGCTGATCGAAAGCTGGCGCAGCGGCTCCTCGATGCGGATGGCAATCGGCCCGCAGGTCAGATCCAGCCGCTCCATGTTCAGCTCGCGCGAGGCGTGGAGCGAATGCTGCACCCCGTCCTTGATGAAGCAGAAATGCGCGTCCGCCACGTTGAGGTGCGGATAGATTCCGAACGCCGCCGCGAAGAAGTCGGTGCCATCGGGCGCATAGCCGTTGAAGAAATAGCGATCGTAGAAATTGCGGTCGGTGCCGGAATAGGCAATCGGTTCGGGCGTCTGGTGCAGCGGGAAGTCGTCGCCGTTCGTCAGCATTTGGGATTCTCCATCATGGCGTCCAGCGCGCCGATGCTATCATGATCAAGCGCGAGTTCGGCGGCGCCGCGCGCCATTGAAAGGAAGTTGGCGTCGCCTCGCTCGGTGCGCACCACGAAGGCGGCGCTGAACACTGCGGTGAACAGCCCGTGCAGCGCGCCAATGCGGTAGCGCCGCATCATCACATCGTGCGCAATCGGTGCGCCCCGGCGCGCGCTTTCCGCAGCATAGAGGCCCAGCAGCGCCGCCTCGTGGGGACGGCGCAGGTCGCTGCCGATGCCGCAGCCCATGAAATAACCCACGTCTGTCATCGCGCAGCCGATGGTGCAGGTCTGCCAATCGACGATGGCGATGGGCTCCGCGCCGCCGCCCACACCAAACAGCATGTTATCCAGCCGGAAATCGCCGTGGATCAGGCAGGGTTCTTCCGGCTGGCGCGCCAGCCAGTGCTCCACCCGGCTATCAAGTGCATCGCAGAGCGCCATGGCATCCGCTGCCAGTTGCCCGGCATAGCGTTCGCGGAAGATCGCATGGGCCTGATGATAGAGCCGCCCGATCTCAGCCAGCAATCCTTCGCGCCCGTGGAGCCATTCTGCTCCCAGAACGGCCGGATGCCCCTTGGTTGCCGCATGAAGCGCGGCTGCCTGCCGGATCGCGGCCTCGGCATCTGCCAGACTGCATCCCTCAAGCTGGTTGCCGCCGCGGGTCGGCGCCAGATCCTCGAACAGCAGCACGAAATCAGTGCCCTCGGGATTGATGTGTGCCGCGTAGACTTGCGGCGTGCGCACATCGATCAGCCCGGCCAACTCGCGGTAGAAGCCCACTTCCTTGACATAGAGCATCATCGCCGCCGCCGTGCCCCGGCTGGTGGGATCGGCGGAGGCGAACTTGCCCGCCAGCGTTGCCGGCGCGGCGGTGAGTCGATCATAAGCAATCGTGAAGCGCGCGGTATCGCCCACTTGTCCGGTGCCGATGGAGCAGTGCTCCAGCCCGGTAATCCGCGCGTCTCCCAGCAGCCCGGCACGCGCCAGATGCGCTTCGATCCAGCCCGGCGTTACCGCCGCAGCCGTGCTTGGAAATTCGTCCATGCATCACTCTCCGCCAGCAAGACTGGCAGAGAGTGAGGGGATTGGAAAGAGCTTTTAAGCGGTCGCTTAAATCCTCAGGCGAGCCGTCCAAATGCTGCCGCACCGGCATAGCGCGCCGACTGGCCCAGCTCTTCCTCGATGCGGATGAGCTGGTTGTACTTGGCAAGCCGGTCCGACCGGGCAAGGCTGCCCGTCTTGATCTGGCCGCAGTTGGTGGCGACCGCCAGATCGGCAATCGTCGCGTCCTCGGTCTCGCCCGAACGGTGCGACATGACCGCGGTGTAACCATTGCGCTGCGCGATGCTGACCGCCTCCAGCGTCTCGGTCAGTGTGCCGATCTGGTTGACCTTGACCAGCAGCGAATTGGCGAGGCCCCTGGCAATGCCCATCGTGAGGCGCTTGGGGTTGGTGACGAAAAGGTCATCACCCACCAGTTGCACCGTCTTGCCGATCTTGGCGGTCAGCGCGGCCCAGCCCTCGAAATCGTCCTCGCTCATGCCGTCCTCGATCGAGCGGATCGGATAGGCATCGGTCAGCGCGGCAAGGTAATCGGCCATGGCATCGGGGGAGAGCGAGAGTCCCTCGCCGCTGATCTCGTACTTGCCGTCCTTGAAGAACTCGGTCGCGGCGCAATCGAGCGCAAGCACGATATCGGTGCCGGGCTTGAACCCGGCCTGTTCGATCGAGGCCATCACGAAATCAAGCGCATCGCGCGTGCTGGCGATATTGGGCGCAAAGCCGCCCTCGTCGCCCACGCCGGTAGCGAGGCCCTTCTGGTGAAGCGCCTTCTTCAGCGTGTGGAACACTTCCGAGCCCCAGCGCACCGCTTCGGCCAACGTCGGCGCGCCGACCGGCATGATCATGAATTCCTGGAAATCGATCGGGTTGTCGGCATGTTCGCCGCCGTTGATGATGTTCATCATCGGCACCGGCAGAAGATGCGCCGAAACCCCGCCGACATAGCTGTAGAGCGGCAGGCCGCGCGCATCCGCCGCGGCCTTGGCCACTGCCATGCTGGTGCCCAGAATCGCGTTGGCGCCGAGGCGGCTCTTGTTTTCGGTGCCGTCGAGCGCAATCATGGCAAGATCGATATCGCGCTGGTCTTCGGCGTCCATATCGACGAGCGCGCCGGCAATCTCACCGTTCACCGCGCCCACCGCGTGCAGCACGCCCTTGCCCTTGTAGCGCGCGGGATCGCCATCGCGCAGTTCCACCGCTTCATGCGCGCCGGTCGAAGCGCCGGAGGGCACTGCGGCGCGGCCAAACGAGCCGTCCTCCAGCAGCACATCGACTTCGACGGTCGGGTTGCCCCGGCTGTCGAGGATTTCGCGGGCGTGAATGTCGATGATCGCGGTCATGGCGCTTCCTCGTTGCTTCAGGTCTGCCGCGCGCCCTATCGGGGCATTGCCGGGGTGACAAGCCCGGCTGGCGATGGACCTCGGCGCGGGACCGGACCGGCAGGCTCTTGCACACGCTAAAACGGACCCTGCGCGCCTTTCGCGCCTGCGGCATTTGGGCTAGGACTAGCCTCCATTCCAGAATCGCTCCCGCGAAAGGATCCGCACGATGTCCGATACCCCCGAGAACGCGGCTCCCGAAGCCGCCGCCAAGCCCGCGAAGAGCCGCAAGAAGGCTGCGCTCAAGGTTGTCGAAACCGTGGTTGAAGCGGTTCCCGAAGCTGTGCCTGCTGAAGTCGCCCAGATCGAGGAAGCGGTTTCCGAGACCGCCAGTGCTGTCACCACCCGCTTTGGCAAAGCCATCGAAGACGCAAAGGCGAGCGCCGCCAATCTTTCGGGCGAAGCGCGTGAACGCACCGCTGCGCTGACCGAAACGGTGACCGCTACTGCCTCCGAAGTGACCGAGAAGGCAGGCGAATATGCCGAGCAGGCGAAAGTCGTTGCGCTTGATCTGGCGCGCCAGGGCAAGGACAAGGCTACCGCTGCGCTCTCGACCCTTGGCGAAACGATCGAGACCAACGCCGGCCTCATCGACGAGAAGCTGGGCGTCCAGTATGGCGATTATGCGCGCGGCGCGGCCCACACGCTGCAGTCCACCGCCGCCAATCTGGACGCGAGGGACATTCCCGAAATCGGCGAAGAGATCGTGACGTTCGTGAAGAAGAGCCCGGTCAAGGCGCTCGGCATCGCGGCGGTTACCGGGTTCGTGCTTACGCGCCTGCTGCGCCGCAAGCCCGCGCCGACTGAGACTGCAACTGCAGCCCCGGCTACCGACGAAACCACGGAAGCCTGATCCTTCAGCGTGACCGAGGACAAGGTTCATACCGATGACGAAACGGCGGAGCAGGATTCGCTGATCGGCGGCGTGCGCGCGCTGCTGGAAGACGGGCAGACGCTGCTTGGCGCTGAAATCGCCTTTCAGAAGGCGCGCGCGGGCTTCGTGCTCGGGCGCGTCAAAAGTGTGCTCATTTTCGGCGTCCTGGCGCTGGTGCTGCTCTTCTTTACGCTGATGGCGCTGGTGATGGGCCTGCTGCTGGCGCTGGCGCCGCTGATCGGGCCGTGGGGCGCGCTGGCCGCTGTCGTGCTGGGCCTGCTTGCGCTTGCGGGCCTATGCGTGCTTGGCGCCGTCAGCCGCGTGCGCTCCACTTTGCGCGCGCTCAAGGGGGGGGACCGCGCGGCATGAGCGAAGACACGCTGCACGAAGCGCGCGCGCTGCGCGATGCGGCCTGGGCCCGGTTCACCGGGCGCAAGGATGCGCTGCGCACCGGCCTTGCCGAACGCCCCATCCCCACGCGCATCAAGAACGCCGCGATGGACCGCGTGATCGATACGGTGGACGAAGCCAAGGCAGTGGCAAAAGCCAATGTGCCGGTGATCGCTGGCACCGCTGCGCTGCTTGCGGCCTGGTTCTTCCGCCGCCCCCTGATCCGCCTGATCAAAGGCCGCGTTGCCACAGGCGACATGGAAGCCGAGGACGTGACATGACCGATAGCAAAACACCCCATCCGGAAACCGGGCAGGCCGAAGCCGAGCAGGCCGAAACTGCAACGGCCTCCGATCCGCTCGGCAAGGTCAAGGGCTTTGTCGAGGAACATCCCGTCGCCATGGTCGCGGGCGGCATTGTGCTGGGCGCGCTTGTGGCCGGTGCGCTGGCCCGCGCAGGAGCGGGCGACAAGGCCACACGCAGGGCCACGCGCAAGGGCACCCTCGCCCGCATGTCGATCCCGCGCCGCGCGGTCGATCTTGCCACGCTCGGCGTTGAACTGGCCGCTGCCTATGTCGCCGGGACAGCGGGTGAAAAGGCCGCCGCCGCAGAAGGCACCGACGAACCCGCCAAGCCCGCGAAACCGGGACTGCCTGGCCTCGCCGACAAGGCCCTGCGCACGC
>JAIXYF010000135.1 GCA_027490345.1 Novosphingobium sp. | reverse complement strand
GTGGTTCGATAGCGGCAGCACCCATGCCTTCGTGCTCGAATCGGGCAAGTGGCCCGATCTGCTGCGGCCTGAGGGCTACACCGGCCCCCATGCCGATCTCTATCTCGAAGGCTCCGACCAGCATCGCGGCTGGTTCCAGTCTTCGCTGCTGGAAGCCTGCGCCACGCGCGGCCATGCGCCCTACAAGGCGGTGCTGACGCACGGCTTCACGATGGACGCCAAGGGCATGAAAATGTCCAAGTCCTTGGGCAACACGATCTCGCCCATCGACCTGATGAAGGAATATGGCGCGGATATCCTGCGGCTCTGGGCGCTGTCGGTCGATTTCACCGAGGACCACCGGATCGGGAAGGAAATCCTTGCCGGGGTGGCGGACCAGTACCGCAAGCTGCGCAACACGTTCCGCTATCTGCTGGGCGCGCTGGATGGGTTCAGCGAGGACGAAAGCGTCCCCGCAGCGGACATGCCGGAGCTGGAGCGCTATATGCTGCACCGGCTCGCGGAGCTGGACAGCATGCTGCGGCAGGCCATCGCGGACTTCGATTTCAACACCTACACCCGCGTGCTGATCGATTTCTGCAACGAAGACCTCTCGGCGTTCTTCTTCGATATCCGCAAGGACTGCCTCTATTGCGATGCGCCGACGGACCCGAAGCGGCGCGCCTATCGCACGGTGCTCGATGTGCTGTTCCACGCGCTGGTGCGTTATGCCGCGCCGGTGCTGGTGTTCACGGCAGAGGAAGTCTGGACCACGCGCTTCCCGAATCGGGGCAGCGTGCATCTGGAAGCGCTGCACGCGGTTCCGGCTGAGTGGCGCGATGCTGCGCTGGCGGAGCGGTTTGAAACTCTCAGAGCTGCCCGTAGTCAGATTTTCCAGCAACTTGAGCGTGAGCGTAATCAGCGAACAATCAAGTCTGGACTGGAAGCAAACATCAAGCTCCAGATTACCAACGAAGAGTTCGCTCTCGGGCTGCGTTCTTTCTCGAATGCTGACCTGACTGAGTATCTGATTGTGGCAGATGTCGAGGCAGATGTGCTTGTTCAGCACAATGAGAAGTTCGGTGCGGTTGCCCAAATCAACCGAACCCATAACCACAAATGCGGCCGCTGCTGGCGGCATTTGCCCGAAGTCACCGAAGACGGCGCGCTGTGCGGGCGGTGTGACACGGTTGTGGCGGGGCTGGACGCATGAGCAGCCCGGCGCGCGCGCGCGCGGGCGGCTTTGCCCTGGCACTGGGCGTGTTCGCCCTGGACCGGGGTATCAAGGCGTTCGTGGCGGGCCCGCTGGCGCTGCAGCAGATCGGCCTCGTCAAGCTGCTGCCGTTCTTCGATCTGCGCTGGACCGAAAACTACGGCGTGTCCTACGGTTTGTTCACGGCAGAATCGAGCGAGACCAAGCTCATGCTGCTCGCGATGACCGGGCTCATCGCAGGCGGCGTTGCCGTCTGGATGCTGCGCGAGAAGGTGCTGGGCGATATTCTGGCGCTCGCGCTCGTGCTGGGCGGCGCGCTGGGCAATATCTATGACCGGTTCACGCGCGGCTATGTAATCGATTATGCCGATCTGCATGTCGGCGAATGGCGCCCGTTCCTGATCTTCAATCTGGCCGATGCGGCGATCACTGTGGGCGTGCTGATACTGCTTGCCCGGTCGCTGCTTTCGCGCGAAAAGCCCGCTCAAACGGCGGGTGCTGATGATGATACCGCCACGGAGACTGTTTGATGCGTAAGTCCCTCACCATCCTGATGCTGGCCGGCGGCGCGATGCTGCTCGGCGCGTGCTCGCAGGGCGGCTCGCTGTTCAACCGCATCCGGCCCGATGAATTCGCCGTCAGCCGGCAGGCGCCGCTGGTGGTCCCGCCCGATTTCTCGCTCACCCCGCCGAATCCCGGCGCACCGCGTCCGCAGGATCTCGATAGCGCGAAGCAAGCGCTCGATGCCCTGTTCGGCGGACCCGCGCCGCGCAGCGCGGTGGAAACCGATGCGCTGGGCAAGGCGGGCGCTTCGGCTGTCGGCATCCGCAGCGTGGTCGGCGATCCGCGCACCAAGACCGTGGCCAAGGGCGCGACGGTGCGCGACATTCTCGCCGCGCCGGAAGGCGACGGGCGCGAAGCACAGACCAGCATTCCGGGCTGAACTCTTTCTATTCCTCCCTGTTTTTCGTCGAAGACGCAAACGGGGAGGTGGCAGCGCGCAGCGCTGACGGAGGGGTCTTTGCTCGTCTGCTTTACCCCCCCGACCCGCCTTCGGCGGCCCACCTCCCCATTTGTGCTTCGCAAAAATGGAGAGGATTCTAACCGTCGAGCACTGGCGTGACGGGTGCAGGCTTGATCCGGCTGGCTAGCAGCTTGTCGATCTTGCGGCCGTCCATATCGACCACTTCAAACCGCCAGCCCTGATCGTGGAAATGCTCGCCTTCGGAGGGCAGGCGTTTCAGCACCGATAGCGCGAACCCGGCGGCGGTCGCAAAATCCCGGTCTTCGGGCAGCTCGATGCCCAGCCTGTCAGCCAGCGCATCGGCGGGCAGCGCGCCTGATAACAGCAGCGAGCCGTCCTCGCGCTCTACGATCATCGGCGCATCGCCTTCATCGCCGTGCGCCACAAAATTGCCGACGATGGCGTCGAGCAGGTCGGCGGGCGTGACGATGCCTTCGAGGTGGCCATATTCATCGTGCACGAGCGCGATGGCGACTTCAGCCGTCTGGATTACGCGCAGCGCATCCATCGTATCCAGCTGATCGGGCACGATGGCGGGCTTCTTCATCAGCCGCGCCAGCATGACCTTGCGGCCGCGCAGCAGCACGGAGAGCACATCGCGCACTTTCACCACGCCGACGACGTTGTCGACCGAGCCATCGGCGACGAGCAGCAGCGAATGCGGGCTATCGGCAATGGCGGCGCGCAGTTCGGTTTCGGGGGCGCGGCGCTCGATCCAGTGGAGTTCGGTGCGCGGGGTCATCATTTCGCGCACCGGGCGCTCCGCCAGGCGCATGATGCCGGTCATCAGCGCGCGCTCGTCTTCCTCGATCACGCCGGACCGGGTCGCTTCGGCGAAGATCATGTGCAGTTCCTCGGCGGTCACATCCTGTTCGGCAGTGCGGTTCACCCCGCACAGGCGCAGCAGCAGCGAGGAGGAACTGTCGAGCAGCCAGACCAGCGGGGCGGCGGCGCGGGCCATCAGCAGCATCGGGGCGGCGGCGAGGATCGCGATGGGTTCCGCCACGCGCAGGGCCAGCTGCTTGGGCACCAGTTCGCCGACGACGAGGCTAAGGTAGGTGGTGATCGCAATCACCAGCGTGAAGCCCGCGCTGGGCGCCCATTCGGCGGGCACGCCGATGGCTGCAAGGCGCTCGCCGGTCGGTCCGCCCAGGCTGGCGCCTGAATAAGCGCCCGCAATGATGCCGATGAGGGTGATGCCGATCTGCGCGGTGGAAAGCAGCTTGCCGGGGTCGCCTGCCAGTTCGAGCGCCAGCTTCGCGCCCTTGCTGCCGCCTTCGGCCGCCACTTTGAGCCGCGCCGGGCGCGCCGAAACGATCGCCAGCTCCGTCATGGAAAACAGGGCGTTGAGGACGACAAGCCCAAGGATGATAAGGGCGTCGGGCCAAGGATAAGGGGTCACGTGTGAGCCGTTAGCAGATTTGTGCGCGCGCGCGAAGGCCTGCTATTCGGCTCGCGTTCAGGATGGTAGTACGAATGAGCGTGACGGAACCGCAAGAGGCGGCAGTCGTTCAGTTAGAGGGACACTCTCTGGAGAGTCCGTTCACAGGGGAAGTACCATGAAAATCAGGCGCGTTCTTGTATCCAGCCTTTGCGCTGTTTCGCTCGTCAGCCTTTCGGCTTGCGTGACCGATCCCAACACCGGCCAGCAGAAGGTATCGCGCACCGCGATCGGTGCTGGTGGCGGTGCGCTGGCGGGACTGCTGCTTGGCGGCCTCATCGGCGGCGGCACGGGCCGCATCATCGGCGCGGGTATCGGCGGCGTGGCCGGTGCAGCTGTAGGCTATACCTATGACAAGCAGATCAAGCAGCTGCGTGAGCAGACTGCGGGTACTGGCGTCGATGTCAGCCCGGTCGATGGCGGCAAGGCGATCCTCGTGAACCTGCCCAACGGCGTGACGTTCGATACCGACAGCACGGTGATCAAACCGGCCTTCCGCGATACGCTGGACAAGGTGGCGCAGAGTCTCATGCAATATCCCGATTCGCTGATCGACGTGTATGGCCACACCGATTCGACGGGTTCGGACATGTATAACCAGACCCTTTCGGAAAATCGCGCCCGCGCAGTTGCGGATTACCTTACCTCGCGCGGCGTTGCGCCGGGCCGTGTGCGCAGCCAGGGCTTTGGCGAGAGCCAGCCGGTCGCCTCGAACCTGACCGAGGAAGGCCGTTCGGCCAACCGCCGCGTGGAAATCAAGATCGTGCCCGTGACGCAGGATGATGTTGCGCGCGCCCGGCAGGGGCAATGATGTGCCTGTTTCAGTCTAGCTGAAACAGGGGCGGTGCCGCCCTGCTCCGGCGGAGGCAACAAAAGACTCCCAGCCGGGTTGACGCAACGTTGACCCGGCTGGCATCGCTCCCCTTGAAGGAGCGCTGCCATGACCTTTAACCGCCGCATGATCGCCGGTCGTGAGACCAACCCCATCGGCCTTGGCTGCATGTCGCTAAGCTGGGCTTACGGCACGCCGCCATCGGACGAGGATGGCCGCAGTCTCCTCGCTCGCGCGCTCGATCTTGGGTACGATCACCTCGATACTGCGCGGATCTATGGCGATGGCCACAACGAAACGCTGATCGGTGAAGCGCTTGCGAATCAGCGCCATCGCTTCTTTCTGGCCAGCAAGACCGGCATCATCGTCGATGGCAAGGCGCGGCGGATCGATTGCAAGCCCGAGACGATTCGCGGCGCGCTCGAAACCTCGCTGCGCTTGCTCAAGACCGATCACATCGATCTCTATTATCTGCACCGCCGCGATTTCACCGTGCCGATCGAGGAATCAGTGGGCGCGCTGGGCGATCTCGTGCGCGAAGGGAAGATCGGCGGGATCGGCCTGTCGGAAATGTCGGCCGACACAGTGCGCCGCGCTCATGCCGAACACCCCATCGCCGCGCTGCAGACCGAATACTCTCCGATGACCCGCAATCCCGAAATCGCCGTGCTGGACACCTGCCGCGAACTGGGCATCACGTTCGTGGCGTTCTCGCCGGTCTGCCGGGGCTTGCTGGTTGACGAGCGGCCCGATCCCGCCGCCATGCCCAAGGGCGACATCCGCCCGAACATGCCGCGTTTCCAGGCTGAAAACTGGGCGCACAATCTGAGCCTGGCCGAAGCGTTCGCCGCACTGGCGGCGCGCGAGGGCGTGACTGCGGCGCAGCTGGCGCTGGGCTGGGTGCTGGCGCGCGGGCCGCATGTCGTGGCTATCCCGGGCACGTCGCGGCAGGATCATCTGGCGGAGAACATCGCCCGGTGGGATTGGGAGCCCGCCCCCGCGCTAGTCGCTGAAGTGGACGCGCTGATCAATCATCAGACCGTGGCAGGGCATCGCTATGGCCCGGTGATGCAGGCCACTATCGATACCGAGGAGTTTGCAGCGGCCTGATCGCCGGGCGCGCTTGCCTAACGCCCACACCCCGCTAGTCTCCCGCAGCATACCAAAAAGCCGAACCATCTCCGGGAGCCGAACACTTGGGCAAGCGCCTGACCCTTTACATCCTGATCGCCCTGTTTGCCGGTATCGGCGTGGGCTATGCGCTCAATGTCTCCTATCCGGCGGGAGACAAGGGCCTGGCCCAGATCGCCGATCTCCTCAAGCTGCTGCCCGAGGTGTTCCTGCATCTCATCAAGATGATCATCGCGCCGCTGATCCTTGCGACGCTGGTGACCGGCATTGCCAGCATGGGCGACAGTTCGGCACTGGGCCGCATTGGCGGGCGGGCGCTGGCGTGGTTCATCACTGCCAGCCTCATTTCGATCGGGCTTGGCCTCGTGCTGGTCAACCTGTTCCAGCCGGGCGTCGGGCTCAACATCACTCCCACCACCCCGGTGGGCGAACTGGCCACGGCAGACTTCACTTTGCGTCACTTCGTGCTCGAAGTGTTCCCCACCAGCGCGCTCGATGCGATGGCCAAGAACAATGTGCTGCAGATCCTCGTGTTCTCGATCTTCGCCGGCCTCGGGCTTTCCGCGATGGGCGAAGAAGGCGCGCCGCTGGTGCGCGGCTGCGATGCGCTGGCGACACTGATGCTGACGATTACCGGCTATGTCATGCGCGCGGCGCCGTTCGCGGTGTTCGGTGCCATGGCGTCGGTCATCGCGACGCGCGGGGTCGGCATCATCCTGACGTACGGGGCCTTCGTGGCCGAGTTCTACTTCGGTCTCCTCATCCTTTGGACCATGCTGTTCGGCCTTGGCGGGATCTTCCTCGGCAAGCGCGTTGTCCTCCTTGCGCGCTATATCCGTGAGCCGATCCTGCTCGCCTTCTCCACCGCCAGTTCGGAAAGCGCGCTGCCCAAGCTGTTCGAACAGCTCGACCGCTTTGGCGTGCCGCGCCGCATTTCGGGGTTCATGCTGCCCTTGGGCTACAGCTTCAATCTCGATGGCTCGATGATGTATACCAGCTTTGCCACGCTGTTCATCGCGCAGGCCTACAATATCCCGCTTTCTGCCGGACAGCAGGTGGCCATGCTGTTGACCCTGATGATCACGTCAAAGGGGATCGCCAGCGTGCCGCGCGCAAGTCTGGTGGTGATTGCCGCCACGCTCACCCAGTTCGGCCTGCCGGTCGAAGGTGTGGCGCTCTTGCTGGGCGTCGATACGTTCCTCGACATGGGCCGCACCGCTACCAACGTGGTCGGCAACGCGGTGGCGACTTCGGTCATCACCAAGTGGGAAGGCATGCTGCAAGTGCCGCTGGACCCCGATGCGACCGAGGCCCTGCCTCCGCACGATACGCCCGAGCATGGCCGCCGGGGGCTGAATCTCGATCCGGAGGCATGAGGGTCTGATCCCGATACGCGGCAGCAGACCCCCCGTGCGCCGCTACTTCGTCTTGTCCAGCTCTACCGGCTGGAACTGCCCCAGCCCGCAGGAGTTGAGCGGGCCGCGCGGGCCTCCGCCGTTGACGAAGACGGTGATGATATCGACATTGCACAGCTGCGGGAGCGACGTGGAATACGAAAAATTCCGCTCGAACCCCAGGCTGCTGCAGCGGTTGGGCAGGGTGTTGCGATACCAGTTGCCACCGCTCATGCGGAAATCGATGGTCCAGTCATCGCGCACCCGGCTTTCGCGGATCTGGGCAATGGGGATGCAGGTTACAGCCTTGCCGATGGGCGTGGCGGCTGGGACATTGGCAGCGCGGCCCCTGTTGGCAGCAGCAGCGGACGGGCCGCTGGCCGATGCACAAGCTCCGAGCAAAAACGCGGCAGCGGCGGCAAATGTGGACAGGGTGGCGGTTTTCAAAGCACTCACGGCTTCTTCTCCTTGGCTTTGCGCGCTCCAGCCCCCTGTGGAGTCGCGGGTTTCGCCCCCTGCTCGGCAATCTTCCCCTTGAAGCCGCAAAGGTCAACCACTTCGCAGCGCCAGCACTCCGGCTGCCTCGCCTTGCACACATAGCGGCCGTGCAGGATCATCCAGTGGTGCGAGCCGACGCGGAAGGGCTGCGGCACGCGCTTTTCGAGCTGCTTTTCCACCGCCAGCGGGGTCTTGCCCTTGGCCAGACCGGTACGATTGCCCAAGCGGAAGATATGCGTATCGACCGCGAAGGTTTCGGCCCCGAATGCGCAATTGAGCACGACATTCGCCGTCTTGCGCCCCACTCCGGGTAGCGCCGTGAGCAGGTCGCGGTCCGCCGGAACCTCGCCGCCATGCTCACGCACGAGGATCTCGGCCATGGCCATAACGTTCCTGGCCTTGCTGTTGAACAGGCCGATGGTCTTGATGTGGGCTTTGAGCCCCTCTTCGCCGAGATCGAGCATGTCCTGCGGCGTCTTCACCCGGGCAAACAGCGCTCGCGTCGCCTTGTTCACCCCTACATCGGTCGCCTGCGCCGAAAGCGTGACCGCGACGAGGAGCTGGTAGACATTGCCGTATTCCAGCTCGGTTTCCGGCGATGGATTGGATTCTGCCAGCCGCCGGAAGAACTCGAAAATCTGGTCTTTCTTCAAAGCCCCAGCACCTCGGGCCCAATAACGTTTGACATCGTGTAGCGCCCCGGCGCCTTGCCGATCAGCCACTCAGCCGCGCGCACTGCCCCGCGCGCAAAGATTGACCGGTTTTCAGCGAGATGCGAAAGCGCGATACGTTCGTTGTCGGCCAGGAAATGCACCGTGTGATCCCCTGCCACAGTCCCGCCGCGCAGCGCCGCAAAGCCGATGGTTCCGGCCTTCCGCGCCCCCGTCACCCCGTTGCGCCCCCGCACGGCTTCTTCGGCCAGCCGCACGCCGCGTCCTGCCGCCGCCGCCTCGCCCAGCAGCAGCGCTGTGCCCGATGGCGCGTCCACTTTCATGCGATGGTGCGTTTCCACGATCTCGATATCCCAGTCCTCACCCAGCCGCAGCGCTGCCTCGCGCACCAGATGCGCCAGCAAGGTCACGCCCAGCGAGGTGTTGCCGGTCTGGAGCACGGGAATGCTCACCGCTGCTGCATCGACCAGCCAGTGGTGGCGTTCGGCAAGCCCAGTGGTGCCGACAACGATCGGCACCTGGGCATGAATGGCCGCATCGAGATTGAATTCCAGCGCCGCCGGGGCCGAAAAATCGACAAGAACGTCGCTCGCCTGCGCGAGGGCCAGCGGATCGCCGCCCTGATCGATCCCGCCCGCATGGTCATGGCCTGCTGCTGCGATCGCGTCCACCAGCGCCTGCCCCATGCGCCCTGCGCTGCCGATAATGCCTATGCGTGCCCCAGAGATCATTATTGCTACCCTCGTTGCTGCTGTGCTTCATGGCTGCGATGCAGACCATTCGCAACATCGTCATCCTCACCGGAGCCGGGGTTTCCGCCGAAAGCGGGATCGATACCTTCCGCAGCGCCGGGGGCCTGTGGGAACAGCACCGGGTGGAGGACGTCGCGACGCCCGAAGGCTTCGCGCGCGATCCCGATCTCGTGCTGCGTTTCTACGACATGCGGCGCGAAGCGATCCAGACCAAGGCCCCCAATCCCGCGCACCATGCGCTGGGGCGGCTGGAGCGCGAATGGCCGAGGCATGTGCCGGGCGGTTCGGTCACGCTCGTCACGCAGAACGTCGATGATTTGCACGAACGCGGCGGTTCGCTGGACGTGATCCACATGCACGGCGAACACCTCATGGTGTGGTGCAAGGCCTGTGACAGCCGGCACCGCTGGACCGGCCCGCTGCTTCACCGCCCGCCGTGCCCGGCGTGCACAACCCCCGCGCTGCGGCCCGATGTCGTGTGGTTCGGCGAAGTGCCCTATCGCATGGACGAGATCGTCGGCGCGCTCCAAGAGGCAGACCTGTTCGTCTCGATCGGCACGTCGGGCGCGGTCTATCCCGCTGCAGGCTTCGTGCGCATGGCGGGCGAGCTTGGCACCAGAACGCTCGAGCTCAATCTTGAGCGTTCGAAGGGGTCAGGGTGGTTCGATGAAACGCGCCTTGGCCCGGCGAGCGAGATTGTGCCCGCGTGGGTCGACGAACTGCTAGGCTCCTGAACTGACAATGCCGCAAGCGCTGCACTCAGGGTCCTTGGCAATCCGCATCGAGCGCAGTGCGGGCTTCAGCCCGTCGAGCACATGGACCAGCCCCCACTGCGGATCGCCCAGCGTCGAGACGCCTTCCAGCAACACCCGCAGTGCCGCCATCGCGCCGAACGCGCCCACCATGCCGACCATTGCCCCCAGAACGCCCGTATCGGCGCAGCTGTCGCAATCCTCCGCATCGAACGCATCGCCGACAAAGCAGCGATAGCAGGCATGGCCCGCGCGGTGCCCGGCAAAGCTGGCCACTTGCCCCTGAAACCGCCCCAGCGCCGCACTGGTGAGCGGAATGCCCGCCGCGACGCAGGCATCGGACACCGCCAGCCGCGTCGCGAAGTTGTCGCTGCCATCCAGCACGACGTCTGCGCCCGCGATCAGATCAGCCGCATTGTCCCGTGTCAGACGCACAGCGTGAGCGACAAAATCGATCTCATCGTCAAACGCCGTAAGCCATTCCGCTGCGACTTCTGCCTTCGACCAACCAATGTCGCTGGTCTTGAAGATTGTCTGTCGCTGAAGATTCGAGGCAGAAACCTTGTCATCGTCGATCATGGTCAAACGGCCAATCCCGGCCCCGGCCAGATACTGCAAGGCCGGACTACCGATCCCACCCATGCCGACAAGCACGACATGGCTCTGTACCAGTTTCGCCTGCCCGGCCCCGCCGACTTCGGGGAGGACGATATGGCGGGCGAAGCGGTCTAGGCGGTCGGGAGTCATGAAGGTGGAGTTAGGGAGAAAGGAAAGAAAATGCGAGGGCCATCGCCCTCGCGCTCCCGATCATTGGTGCAAGACGGTGAAGCAGCGCGCCCCGGCGAAGCCGGAGGAATAAAGCCGCTTCGCGGATGCTACCCGACCGTTCAGGCTGATACCGATTCCCGGGAGCGCGAGGGCAATGGCCCTCGCATCTTCTCCCTTCAAATCTTCAAACCAATCCGCAGGATCAGTCTTCAAGCTGTCGCAGCAGAGTCCGCACATCGCCGTCCATATCGGCGTCGCGCGTGCGCAGTTCCTCGATCAGCCGCACCGCGTGGATCACGGTTGAGTGATCGCGCCCGCCGAACTTGCGGCCGATCTCGGGGTAGGAGCGCGGCGTGAGCACCTTGGCGAGGTACATCGCGACCTGACGCGGGCGCACCACCGCGCGGGCGCGGCGTTTGCTGGCCATTTCAGTGCGGTCGACCCGGTAGAACTGGCAGACCATGCGCTGGATTTCGTCGATGGTGATCCGGCGGCGGTTGGCCGAGAGGATATCGGTGAGCTGTTCTTCGGCCAGCTGGAGCGAGACCGGCTGGCCGGTGAG